>DAOTHZ010000030.1:0-23485 GCA_035447945.1 Syntrophomonas sp. | reverse complement strand
TGCTCCCGCAGACTTTGCAATAACTCATCCCGCTTTGCCTGGGTGGGACAGAGCAGATGATATAAATGACCATTGGATTGGGCATATTCAGGCACATAAGGAAGCTGTAGCTTTTCCTGCTGCTGGTATGGCAGAAAGGCTTGCTGATAGATGGCGAAGCGCTGCTGTCGAGCCCGGGTGATTTCCTCCAGTCTTTCCAGTTGGGCATATAAAAAAGCCGCCAGCAGATCAGCCATAATAAAGCTTGAACCAATCCCCTGCCAGGTGTAGCGGTCAACTTCCCCCCGCATAAACTGACTGCGGTTGGTACCTTTTTCATAAATAATTTCCGCGCGCTCCGTCAATTGTTGCTGCCCACGATTCAGCAATAGAGCCCCGCCTTCACCGCTGACAATGTTCTTGGTACCATGAAAACTGTAACAGCCCATTAATCCGATACTCCCCAGCGGTCTGCCTTTGTAAGCGGCGCCGATGCCATGGGCCGCATCTTCCACCACAGCGATATCGTGTGCAGCGGCAATGGCCAGCAGATCGTCCATTGCACAGGCAACTCCGGCATAATGAACCGGTATTATAGCCCGGGTGCGGGAAGATATTTTTCGTTCTGCATCCTCCGGGTCAAGGTTCAGCGTATAAGGATCAATTTCCGCAAAAACCGGCCGGGCACCTCTGAGCAGGACCGCGTTGGCCGTCGAAACAAAGGTAAAGGAGGGCATGATGACTTCATCCCCGGGCTGCAGATCAAGACAAAGCACGGCCATCTCCAGCGCGCTGGTTCCTGATGTGGTCAGCCAAACCTTGGACGTGTACAGGTATTCTTCCAGCCGGCACCGGGCTGCATAGGTATAATATCCGCCGCCACTTATCAAACCCCGTTTGATACAATCCTCCAGATAAACCATTTCCTTTCCGGAAAGGCTAACCCGGTTAAAAGGTATCTTCATGGCTTTGTTCCCTTTCTTCATATCCGCTGATCCGGTTGCCGGCCGCAAGCATGATTTGATTGGCATAATGCAATGATTCGAACGTCCCCGCATCTGTCCATTGACCGGGAAGAATATTATATTGCAGACAATTTCTCTGGATGTAATCATTGTTGACGGAAGTGATCTCATATTCGCCAGAGTCAGATGGCTTGATGGTACGGATAATATTAAAAACCTCTTGATCATACATGTAAATTCCAATCACCGCATAAGCACTCTTGGGCTGGGCGGGCTTTTCTTCAATTTCGATGATTTTCAGTTCATCCAGAGCAGCGATCCCGTACCGTTCAGGATCATCCACCCGTCTTAGCAATACCCGAGCGCCGCAATCCTGGCGGGCAAACTCGTCCACAAACGGTTTGATACTGCTGGTAGTCACATTGTCAGCCAGAATCACCACCATACGATCATCCGCGGCAAATGATTCGGCCAAGCCCAGGGCATGGGCGATTCCCAGCGCTTCCTCCTGCACCTTGAATGTAAAGTCACAGCCGAATTGCTTGCCGCTGCCCAACAACCTGACGATTTCCCCCATGTGCTCCTGACTGGTAATCACCAATATATCGGTAATGCCGGCCAACACCAGTTGCTTGATGGGATTGTAAATCATCGGCTCACTCCCGACCGGCAGCAGATGCTTGTTGGTCACCTTGGTTAACGGATACAACCGGCTGCCCTTGCCTCCGGCTAAAATAATCCCTTTCATTCGTTCACCTCATTTGTTTGACTGTTGGCTCCCCCGGAAATGATGTTTCCCATTCCTTGCCATTCCTTGCTTTCCCCGGATTGATTGCTGGCCTGTTCGAGCCATGACCGGTTTTGCAAATACCAGGATACAGTCGCTCGAACGCCTTCTGCCAAAGCAACCCGCGGCTGCCAGTCAATCTCCTTTTTAATCCGGGCCGTGGCAAGACTGTAGCAGCGATCATGGCCGGGACGGTCTGCAACCCGGGTAATCAAGCGCTGGCTCAAGTTCTTTCGGCAGGGGTCATGCGGTTCTAGTTGCTCTTCCATTTCCCCGAGAATCAGGCGAATGACATCGAGATTGGGCAGATGGCAATGGCCGGCGATATTATAGATTGCCCCGATTTTTCCATATTGTAATATTTTCTCAAGCGCCTGGCAATGATCATCAACATAGAGCCAATCTCTCCTTTGCTGTCCGTCTCCATAAACGGGTATTGGTTTTCCATGCAAAGCATGAGCAATGACCAACGGGATAAGTTTCTCAGGAAACTGTCGGGGGCCGTAATTATTGGTACAGCGGCTGATAATCACCGGCAGCTGATAGGTGCGCTGATAGGCTTGGACCAATAAATCTGCCGCAGCCTTTGAAGCTGCGTAGGGACTGCTGGGATTTAGGGGACTGGTCTCACTGCAGGGATGGTCCAGGGTGGAGGCACCGTATACTTCATCTGTGGAAACCTGCAGGAACAATTCGGTTGCAAACCGACGGGCTGCCTCCAACAATATCTGGGTTCCTGTCACATTGGTACGAACAAATATGAGTGGGTCAATAATGCTGCGGTCCACATGGGATTCAGCCGCCAGGTGGATGACCTTGACGGGCTTATAACGGGCAAATATCTCTTCGACAGCCGCACTGTCACAGATATCTGCCTTGATAAAGCGGTAATTGTTTTCATTGACATGATTTTCGGGATAAGGACGAGTCCCGGCATAACTCAGGTTGTCCAGGTTGATTACCCTTACTTGGGGTTGCTTTTTGCTCAGTAGCAGATCGATCAAATGGGAACCAATAAAGCCTGCCCCACCCGTAATCAAATAGGTATCCAGCACCTTCACCACCTGTCTTTTCTCTCTCATTCTTAAACTGACAATCAGCTGATAAACAAGCAGGAGGGAAAATCTTTCCCTCCTGTAACGTTGTTTATACAATTATAACAAAGTTTTCTATTATTTACGCAGCTTCTTGCATGACCGGCATGCCTTCCGTCGTCCAGCCGAAATTGTACCCGCCCTTGAGGGTAAATGCATCGTACCCCAGTACTTTCAGAACAGCCACTGACTGTCCGGCGGTCTGCCCGCTGTAGCAGTAGACAAAGACCGGTTTTTCCGTGGAGATTTTGCTGTAATTCTGTCCCAGCTGTCCGAACGGAATGTTGATGGCGTTCTTGACATGGCCTTTGGCAAAGTCTTCAGCTTTGCGCAGATCAACGATTTGGATGTCTTCCCCGCTGTCAATTTTGGCCAGCAGATCAGCCGGTGCAATCATGTTGGTATTGGCCGGCATGTTGACATAGAAATCTTTTAAGATTTTGGCAATGTTGGCATCTGGTTTGGCCGGGGTCAGGTTGGCCGGAAACTCGACCGGAGTTGTATCTACCGGGAAGTTGTTCTTTTTCACCCAGCCGTTGTCGAACCCGAGATTCAGAGAAACTGCCTTGTATCCATACATGTTGACGATAGCTACAGTCTGTCCGGCTGTTTGTCCACTCTTGCAATAGAGCACAATCTCTTTGTCCGCCGGCAGTTTGTCAAGGAACTCATGCATTTTGCCAAAAGGTGCATTGACGGCCCCTTTGATGTGACCGGCTGCATAGTCCTCCGCAGAACGGATGTCAACCACAAACAACTGGCTGTCATTGGCATCAAGTCTTTCTTTCAGGGCAGCTTCAGGCATTACCCGGTTGCTTTCCGGATTTTCCGCAAAATATTTGGCTGCAACTTCTTCAATGCTGACAACTTTGACTTCCTGTTGTACCGGCGGGTTGGCTGCGGGTTCCTGCTCCTTGGCGCTGCTGCAGCCGGCAACCAAACCTGCCAGCAGGGCCATCACCAATAAAAGCGGCAACCATTTCATTTTCCTGTTCTTCATTCATTAACTCCCCCTTACTCTATCTTGCTTGACGTAAAACCCAGTATCGCTATCGTCGGTCACGCAATGACCCCTGATCTGATACTTGTGTTTCTATTTCATTATAGAGTGAATTGAGGGTATCATTTATTTGATTTGCTTATGACCCGATAAGAAAAATGCCACACCTTAAAAGAAAAGCGCATGGCATGCGGCTTTCATGGTTGCCGGTGAGCATCAAGACTACATCCGGTTGGTCAAATTATTTCTGTGCATCCTTCAGTAAGCTGTGCAACTCCTTTTTGCTCGGCACCCGGCCGGCAATCTTCACCTGCCCGTCGATTACCAGAGCTGGCGTAGACATGACCTTGTAAGCCATTATTTTGGAAATGTCTTTTACTTTGGTCACATCAGCGGCAATATCCAGTTCAGCCAGTGCATTGATCACGTCTTTTTCCATCTGATTACACCGGGCACATCCGGCTCCCAATACTTCGATTTTCATTTGTTGGACCTCCCTTAATAAACTTCATTTTCTTTCAATATCTTGTAATCACAGTATTTCATTTTGTTTATGAAAACCATTCCTCCCTAATACTTGTTAATTTTTAATCGCCTTTTTTGTTGGCACAATAATCTCCCATCTCTGCAGGCATACGGGCGCATTCATCAGCGAACTCTGCCATATTTTCAAGCGGTTGTTCGATATAGCGCTGAAAACCATCCCAAATACGGTTTAATTGATCGCGGTTTAAGCTGCATATATTACGCTGGCCTTCTTTGCGTTCATTAACCAGCCCCGCATATTTTAATACTTTTAAATGCTGAGAGATTCGCGGCTGGCTGATCTGCATGACCTCCTCCAAATCACAAACACAAAGATCCCGCCCTGCCAGTAATTTAATGATTTTCAGACGCGTAGGTTCTCCCAACGCCTTGAATACGGTTTCAAACATGTTTTTCCTCTCCTTATATCATATAATGATTTCCTTAATTGATCAGTTTAACTGGACTGCTAATCCAGGCACGTCATCTGCCGTATGCGGTCAGATCAAAAAATGACCCAGGGCATTAAATGTGTAGCCAATCACAATAATCCCCAGCGTAACCAATGTGAAGAAAATTGCCAGCAGTCGGGGTTTAACCACTTGGGAGAGCATAATCAGGGAAGGCAGTGACAGCGCCGTAACCCCCATCATAAAAGACAATACAGTACCAATCCCCACACCTTTGTACACCAGTGCCTCAGCAATCGGCAGAGTGCCAAAGATATCGGCATACATGGGGATGCCGGCCGCGGTTGCAACCAAGACTGAATACCATTTGTCCTGGCCAAGGACTGCGGAGATAATATTCTGGGGAATCCAATTGTGAATGGCTGCGCCAATGGCTACCCCGATCAGAATGTACAGCCAAACCCGGCCGACAATATCTCTGACCTGTGCCTTGGCAAAGTAAATACGCTCCTGTGTGGTCATCTTGATTGGGGCATATTCAAACGATTCATTGCCGTACACAAAAGGCTGTACATAACTTTCCAGTTTCAACCGGCTGATCAGCGTTCCGGAAGCGACTGCCAGCACCAGCCCGGCCAGTACATAGGCAATGGCGATCTTCCAATTAAAAATGCTGGCCAGCAGCAGCACCGAAGCCAGATCTACCAGAGGAGATGATACCAAAAAAGAAAAAGTCACCCCAATCGGCAATCCGGCGCTGGTAAAACCAATAAATAAGGGAATGGACGAACAGGAACAAAACGGGGTAACGGTACCCAGCAACGCGCCAAAGAGATTGGCCCAGAAGCCCTTGTATTTACCAACGATGGCCCGGGTTCTCTCAGGCGGGAAAAAACTCTGGATATAGGAAATCGTAAAGATCAATACCGCCAGCAGAATAAAAATCTTGATTACATCGTAAATAAAAAAATGAATGCTGCCACCCAGACGGGTACTCATATCCAGATTCAGTCCATTCTCCACCAGTTTCCTGATGAGATCTGACAGCCATTCCATTTTAAGCAACTGGTTATTCAACCATTGAAATATCTCCACAGTCCCTTCTCCTTTGCTGCTTGTGATTATGATATTATTAAAATATTTTAGTATAAGCGTATGCTTATACTATTATGCCTATTTCAATAATGTCAACCATTTTTTTGCCGCCAAAATAAAATCGGGGTTTAGACCCCGATTTTTTTAAAAAATATGTTTTTCATTTGGCTCAGTGCAGCAGTTTTTCGGCCACGACGGCGGCAAAAATGATCAAGGCGATAACCTTCTTTTTTATGTCGCCAATCATCAGAATAATCAGCAATAAAATAATACCCATTATGATTTCAATGGTGTTCAAAATGCCCTTCCCTTTCCGTCTTTTACTTTGTCATCAGTTTAAGCTTCTTCTTCGTTCTTGTTTTCAAAGTTAATGACGCCAATCGGTTTGAAGGGACTGATGGTGGAGATGGCGTGTTTGTACACCATTTGCTGGCGTCCGTCCAACTCCACAATCACCGTAAAGTTGTCAAAACCTTTAACCACTCCCTTGATTTGAAAACCATTGATCATGTATATGGTAACCAGTATTTTATCCTTGCGAATCTGGTTAAGATATGCGTCTTGTAAATTCATTTGGTTTTTCATCAATGTCAGGCCCTCCCTTTCATTTGTGAACATCGCTTGGTAGTGTTATGTAGACTATTCTACACCAGCCGGTTTTGTCCTGCCAAGCCATTACGGATTTTTGCCAGCAAATCGACCGTCTGTTCCTGCCCGGCATCATACCAGACAATACGCTGGTCCTTGCGGAACCAGGTCAACTGTCTTTTGGCAAAGTGACGGGTTTCGCGTTTGATCTCATACAGCATATCCTGAAAATTGAGCATCCCGTCCAAATACGCATTGACCTGTTTGTAGCCCAGCGAATTCATTGACTTCAAACTGGAATCATAGCCTTGGGTGCGAAGCCTGAGCACTTCCTCAACCAATCCTTCCTCTATCATCTTGTCCACGCGGGCTTCGATGCGGTGATAAAGCACTTCCCGTTCCACATACAAGCCAACGACTTGCACTTGATGGCTGTGCTGGTTTTTCCTCTGCAAACAGGAAAAGGGCTCTCCGGTTAATTCCCATACTTCCAATGCACGAATGATACGTTTGCGGTCATTGGCGCCAACCTTTTCAGCATATACCGGGTCGACCCGCCGCAATTCCTGAAATAAAAACGCCTGCCCTTTTTCCTGACAAACCGTCTCCCATTTTTGCCGTACCTGATCACGCGACTCCAGCGGGAAAAAGTGAAAATCATCCACCAGCGCCTGATAGTAAAGCCCGGTCCCACCGACCAGCAAAGCTGGTTTTCCGTTTTGATTAAGCCGCAGGATTTCTTCACGGGCCATACGCTGGTAATCGGCAACAGTAAAAGAAACGTCCGGATCAACAATGTCAATCATATGATGCAGGACAATTTTTCTTTCTTCCACGGTGGCCTTGGCAGTGCCGATATCCATGCCACGATAAACCTGCATGGAATCACAGGAAATGATCTCGGCATCGATCTGTTGCGCCAGCGCGATTGATAATGCTGTTTTTCCCACCGCGGTCGGGCCAACCAAGGCATAGAATTTCAAATTTCGTCACCCATTCATATACATATTTCCAGCGGGGTTATCTACTCTAAACATAGATAACCCCATAGGCGAGCTTGTTGTACTTGCTGCGGCTGATTTTTTGAAAACCCAACCGTTCCAATTCCTCGCCTTCCGCCAGATCCTTCATAACCACCCGCTTGCGTGCCACCCGGCAGGCCTGCTTGATGCTCGCCGCTTCCAGGCGGTCATGGTCGGCCAGCTTGCGCAGCGGCGAGATTGGCTGGCTCTTGAAAATTGGATGGGGAAACATTGGATCAAAATAAACGATATCATAAGACCAGTCTGGCAGACCAGGCAGATACTCCTTATGATCGGCCGCAACCACCTCAACCCGCCGGATCGCTTCCTGCAGCCAGATCATCTCGTTGCAATAGCGCTTCATTCCCCAGCGAATCACCCAAGCGATCTCCGGCTGATGTTCCAATCCGGTGACCCGGCCGTGACCGGAAAAATAAGAAGCCACAATCGCATCAGCCCCTAGCCCCAGCGTGCAGTCTAAAAAACTGTCTCCTCTTTCAAGCCCGGCCGCTTCGATCATGATATCCGGACGCTGTTGTTTGCGATAAAAAGCAATGCGGTTTTTAGCCATACTGGGATGAAAATACAGTTTTTCATTTTCAAAATACAATATCGGGACCTCAGCACCCCAGACAACAACTCCCGCAGCCTGGTATTTTTCCCTGAGCTTTTCCAGGCTGCGGTCACGAGGCACAAACTGCAGCCCGCTCTCCGCCAGGAATTCCTCCAAATCAGCTTCCTTCTCTTTGATCCTCTGGGTGGTTGTAACGATTAATTCCATAGATTATACCTTTCCTTGAAAGTCCCCCGCAGAGGTTTATGTTTTAGTGGCACCCTCCGGGTATTTTATATGTGTTCTAACCCTTCGGATTAAGAACACTATTAAGGAAAAGCGCCGGGGGTAAGGCGGCAGCCGTGCGACGCAACGTTACGACGAAAGATAGCTCACAAAATTAACAAAAATATTCGTTACCCAAAAACGAGACTTTCGAATTAGTATCAAGACTCCGAGGTCACAAGCGAGCGCTAGTAATTCAACTTTAGCCAGTCAAAAGATGGGCCCCTGGCGAAACTAATGCATAAAACTCAGACAAAATCAGCAGTATTACGCAAGTCAAGAACCGTCCCCAACTTGCGTGTTATCGTTTAAAGCGGCGGTCGAGGTCGCTGCGGCTGATCTCCATGAAAGACGGTCGCCCGTGCGGACAATGCAGATAATTCTCTTGCTGCAGGAGCTCACTCACCAGTTTCTCCATTTCCGCCCGGCTTAACAACTGATTGGCTTTAATGGCTTGCTTGCAGGCCATCATGCAAATTGCTTCGTCATGAATATCCGGACACTGCTCTGCTGCGATCATCTCCAAAATCTCCAGCAGCAATTCACTTTCCTGACCATGCAGCGCCGGCGGCGCTGAGCGGATGGCAATACTGTCCGGCCCGAGAATATCATAGTACAGACCGACCCTTTCAAAAACAGCTCGGTTGGCTTCGAGCATATCGATTTGGGCCGCAGAAAGATCCAGTCCCAGCGGAAAAGCCAATGCCTGCGTGGCGACCGGGGCCGCAGCAATCTGCCGGCGCAGTTGGTTGTACATGATGCGTTCATGGGCGGCATGCTGATCAATCAACCACAGTCTCCCTTCTGTTTCCACCAAGAGATACGCGTTGAAACACTGCCCAATTAAGCGGAAAGGACTTTGAGCCGGCAATTCATCTGCCAATCGGTCCGGACTCCCTGCCGCCGCTTGATTGTCCCGGGGATATACAAAAGTAAATGACTGCTCGAACGCGCGCGGAGGGGGAATGTATGCTCCGTTTCTTCCGGGATTGACCTCCGGTTTGAAGATTGCTTCGGGTTCTGCGATTCTCTCTGCCCAGGCAGCCTCCCCCATGGTGTAGGCCAGTCCGTTGACCGCGTCCTTGATGGCACGACTGACGACTCGAAAGATTTCACTTTCGTCCCGGAATCTGACTTCACTCTTCTGCGGGTGGACATTGATATCAACCTCCTGGCAATGGGCCGTTAAATAGAGAATGACGCCCGGATATTCACGGGCCAGAAGCAGTCCCCGATAACCTTCATCCACTGCCCGGTTCAGCATGGGGCTTTTGATCAGGCGCCGGTTGACAAAAAAGATTTGGTTTTTGCGGTTCTGCCTCCGAAATTCAGGTTTGGACAGCAATCCGGCCACGCTGTATTTTTCACCCCTGACATGAAAATCAATAAAGTGGTCGGCATAATCCTTGCCGTTGATGGCAATCAGCGCATCGCGCAGCACGCCGCTGCCCGGAGTCTTAAAATACATCTTTTTTTCGCTGGCAAACAGGAAGGAAATATCCGGGCGGGACAGCGCCAGACGACTGATGGTTTCATAAATATGGGTCTGCTCCGCAACCGTCGACTTGATGAACTTTTTCCTTACCGGGGTGTTATAAAACAATTCCCGCACGACGATGCGTGTTCCCTCGGTACCGGCATAGGGCTGCCGGCTGATGATGGTCCCGCCGTCCAACTGCAATTGCGCACCGATGCCATCCTTTTGCCGGCTGTATACCTCCAGTCGGGCGATGGAAGCGATGCTGGGCAGTGCTTCCCCGCGAAAGCCCATGGTGCTGATATTGAACAAATCATCCGGCAAGGCAATTTTACTGGTAGCATGACGCTGCAGCGCCAGTTCGATATCGCTCTCCGGAATGCCGCAGCCGTTGTCTTCCACCTCGATGACTTCCAGTCCGCCTCCGGAAATCTTCACTTGAATCCTCGTGCTGCCGGCATCGATGGCGTTTTCAACCAGTTCCTTCACAACCGAGGACGGTCTCTCTATGACTTCACCGGCGGCAATCTGATTAATGAGATTATCATCCAGCAGTTTGATACTCATTTATTCGTAGACCTCTTCCCGCCCGTTGGCCACGTTAAGAGCAATATATCTGTCTTTGGCCCGATCCTGCAAATAGATATAATCATAATGGTGATTGTACATGGCCATATCCTGGTAAGCGTTAAAAGCTTCCTTCTGGCACTCTGGACAAGCAAAAGTGGGGATGCTGATACAGAAAACATGATACGTTTTACCGTCACGATGGCGGGCCGAGGAATCAATGCGCCGCCAACCGGGACAGGCCGGACATATTCGCAGACGGCGGGCTTGATCTTCGCTGATCCCTTCCGTATCATAATAAATCTGCTGATGTTCCCCATATTCATGACCATATTTTTTGCGGTTCTCTTCTATCTTCTGCTGCCGGCTGCGGAAATTAAAGAGCTGATGGGAGATGATCTGCTCAATATACTCCAAATTTTTCGCACTTTCCTTGAATGCTTCCGGTCGGTAATCCGGTTCGTGCAGATTGGCGTAATCAATCCCGGCCATGGCCATCAGCAATGCCATATTGACATAAGGAAGCGCGGTCTCGACCGAGTATCCTCCTTCGAGCACAGCAATATCGGGGGCCAGACGACGGTTGAGTTCGGCATAGCCGCGAGCGGTAAAGCGCATATTGGCCAAGGGATCCGTATAATGATTGTCCTGTCCGGCTGAGTTGACGATTAGTTCCGGCGCAAATTCTTCCAAGACGGGCAAAACCAGTTTGTCCAGCACCCGCAGAATGCCTTCATCGGTGGTCTGGGGAGGCAGCGGGATATTGATGGTGCTTCCCCAGGCCATCGGTCCGCCCAGTTCATATACAAAACCGGTGCCCGGATATAAGGTGCGTCCATCCTGATGGAAGGAAATAAACAAAATATCCGGGTCATCATAAAAGATTTCCTGACTGCCGTCGCCGTGATGAACGTCTGTGTCTACCACCGCAATTTTGCGTAAACCGTATTGCTTGCGAATATATTCGATCATGATGGCTTCATTGTTGATATTGCAGAAACCGCGATTGCCGTGTGCCACCGTCATGGCATGATGACCCGGCGGACGGGCAATGGAAAAGCCGTTGTCGACTTCACCCCGCAAGACCGCGTCGGCAATCACCAGGGCAGAACCGGCAGATACCAAATGAGCATCGGTGATTTGGGCTTCCACGTTGGGAACACAAAAATGAACTCGGGCAATGTCTTTTTTGTCCGCCAGACGGGGTTTGAATTCATGGATATTGGGCAAATCCATGATACCTTCTTCAAAGATCTGATCGCGGGTGTATAGCAGTCTTTCCTCGCGTTCGGGATGGGTCGGGGAGATCGCCCAGTCAAACGCCGGGAAAAAGATAACACCGGTATTTTTCATAATGACCCCTCCTCAAATTCTTTAATAAACCCGGGTTTGATCTGCATCCCCAATTCGAAAATTTTGCCGATTCGATCCCACTCCCGGATCATGTTGAATTGTTCTTCACGCACAAATTCTGCTTCTTCCGCATATTCTCCCAGCCCTCTTTGTTCCGCCAGTTTTTGCATCACTTCCCGGGCCAGTTTGTGGGCATCCACCATTTGCATGCTTTGTCCCCGGGGGAGATCACCCCCGACTCCATCATAATCGGTAAAATAGCTTCCCTTTTGGGTATCAATATGCATGTTAAAAGCCAGGGTCGGCCTGGCCAGGGCGGCACCCAGGGCATTGGCGATGGGAGACAGTTCATGAATAAAGCTGTTGACCTTGTTCATGGCGGCCAGCATCGGAACAATGGCAGAGGCCGCGGCGCCAATTCCGATGATGCGTTTGACTTTAAACTTGCGGTTATGCACCACTTCCCAGACCCGATAGGCCGGTTCATTTTCCCATTCCATAAAGATATTTTGCAAAGCCTCCATCAACTGCTGCATTACATCATGCTCCACCAACTCCAGCAGTTCAGGCAAGGTTAAGCCTGCCTCCTTCTGCAGACGCTGCAGCGATTGGCTTGATTGACCGGCATCACCAATATTTAAATCATATTTACAGTTGAAGATATCGGTAACGGTAGGACATTCGCCGCCAAAACAGACAGCCGGTCCCCTTCTGATCGGATGAATATATACCCCTTTTTGCGGTTCAAAACAAACAGGACTGTCGCCTCCCAGCGGCAGGGAGCGGGTGGATATGGCCTTAATGTGGGTATATTTCCCATTGATGCAGGCGCCTCTTGAAGCATATAGGGGTTGTCCGTCCAACAGCAGTGAAATGTCGGTGGTGGTCCCGCCGATGTCAAGTACGACTGCATTGGTATTCTGCCCGGTAATCGCTTTGGCGCCCATGGTGCTGGCAGCCGGACCGGAAAGGATGGTTTCACATGGGTATTGTAAAGCATTACGCAAGGGCATGGTTCCGCCATCCGCCTTGAGAATATCCAGTGGAACTTTGTCCAGTCCGCGTTCCCGGATCGCCTTTTCAATCTCAAGGGCAAACGATGTCCAGCGCTGGCGTGTCATCAGCGCATAGTAGGAAGTCGTGATACGGCGCATGAAATTGAGCTGTCCGGCCAATTCCGAACCAATTCCCACCTCGGCGTCCGGGAATTTGTCCATGATGATTTGCCGCACGCTCTGCTCATGTTGCGGATTGCGATTGGAGAACTTGCCAACCACAGCAATTTTATGCAAACCGGCGGCGCGAATCGTTTCGATTACGCCTTCGATTTCCTGCCGATCCAGCTTTTCCGTTTCCCGTCCGCGAAAGTCAATACTGCCTTTGACAATATAACTATGGGGAAAGGTCAGCAGATACTCAAAGGGCAGACCCGGTCCGGGGATCAGGATCAGCGCCGGTGGCTCGGCGGTATTGGTAGCCAGCAGGTTGGTCACCAGCGTCGTACTCAAAACAATCCGTTGTATTCCTCCCCTCTCCTGACCTGGCAGCAAGGCATCCAATACTGCCAACAGACTGGATTGAAGCTGTTCGTTGCGGGTCGGCACTTTAACCGTCTTTACTACGCGGGACTGCTGATTGTCGAACAGCACTCCGTCTGTAAAGGTCCCGCCTACATCAATTCCGATCAACATATTCTCACCCCCTGCGTTTTTCTTTCCAATGGTAAAGGATCATCAAGGCTTCCCGGGCACTGAGATTGTCCAAATCGAGATGATCCAGTTCTTCCAGGATTTCATTGGGTCCTTCCGCAAACAGACTTATTTGCTGGACCTCAGGATGGCGGGGCAGGGCTTCATTGCTCTCCAGCGCGGCCAGGACTTCATAGGCTCGATCCGTTACCGTTCGCGGCAGACCAGCCATTTGAGCGACATGGATACCGTAACTTTTGTCGGCCTTGCCTGGCAGGACTTTTTTTAAGAAGGTAACGGTGTCCACCGATTCCATGACGGAAACCGAAAGATTGATAATCCCCTTTTTTTCTTCCGCCAGCCGGGTCAGTTCATGATAATGGGTAGCGAACAAGGTACGGGCCTTGACTTTGTCATGGATGTATTCGCTGACCGCCTGGGCAATGCTCAGTCCGTCATAAGTACTGGTGCCGCGGCCTATTTCATCGAGAATGATCAAGCTGTTGGCGGTGGCATGGTTTAAAATATGTGCCAGTTCTACCATTTCCACCATGAACGTGCTCTGTCCGGCGGAAAGATCGTCGGCTGCTCCGACTCTGGTAAAGACCCGGTCGACGATACTGATGCGGGCTTCACTGGCAGGAACAAAACTGCCCATCTGGGCCATGATGTTGATCAGGGCAGCCTGGCGCATATAGGTGCTTTTGCCGCCCATATTGGGACCCGTGATAATGGCAAAGCGGTTGTCGCGATTGTCCAGCATGATGTCATTGGGAACAAAGCGGGTATCAAGCAGTGATTTTTCCACCACCGGATGGCGCCCGGCTTTGATTTCCAGTCGGCCGTCACGAGACAACCGGGGGCGAACATAATCATTCAGAAAAGCCACCTGGGCCAGGGAGAGCAGACTGTCAAAGTCCGCCACTGCCTTTGCGCTGGCTTGAAGGACGGGAATAAACGGTTCCAAATTATGTTTGATTTCGATAAAACAATCATATTCCAACACACACAGCTTATCATGGGCGCCCAGGATCTTGTCTTCGTAATTTTTCAATTCTTCAGTGATAAAGCGCTCGGTGTTGACCAGCGTTTGTTTGCGGATGTAATCAGCTGGAACCAGATTCAGATTCGACTTGCTGACTTCAATATAATAACCGAAGACTTTGTTGTAGCTGACTTTCAGATGCTTGATCCCGGTGCGTAATTTTTCGCGGTTCTCATATTCCAGGAGATAGTTCTTGCCCTGGACCCCCAGGGACTTCAGTTCATCAATCTCCGCATGGTATCCGCTTTTGATGATACCGCCTTCCCTCACCGTCAGAGGCGCTTCATCATCGATGGCAGAGTGGATGATTTCATGTACTTCGGCCAACGGCTCCAGCTCGGCAATCGCTCTGAGGATTTGACTGTTACAGTTGCACAGAAGCCCCTTGATCGCTGGCAGCAACGCCAGGGAATGTTTGAGCGCCAGCAAATCTCGGGGATTAAGCAGCGGACTGCCTAGTTTTCCAGACAACCTCTCCAGGTCATACATCTTGTTCACCGCATCCCGCCCGGATTGACGCAGGCCGATATCCGCTGCGAGTTCTTCGACTCCGTCCAAGCGCTGGTTAATGGCTTCCATGCCCATCAACGGCTGTTCCAGCCAGCGGCGCAAGTTGCGTTTGCCCATGGGCGTGCGGCATTGATCAATAATATCCAGCAAGGAGCCTTCCTTGCGCCCTTGGCGTATGGTGGAGGTCAGCTCCAGATTGCGGCGCGTGAAACTATCCAGTTCCATGTAATCACTGCTTTGATAGAACTGCAGGCCGTCTATATGTAACAGACGACTTTTTTGGGTGTTGTAAAGGAACCTGATGATCATGCCCGCTGCCAAGCAGCCCGCATGACAAGCGGATATGCTCCCTTCATCCAGCCATGCCGATCCGAAATGATCCGCCATTACTGCCCGGCTTTGATCCAAATCCAGGTCATCCTCGGGAAAACGGGAAAAGAGAAAATCATTGCCCAACGGTTGTTCTTCCCATAAGGAATTGCGAGTCAGACGAGCGGACAGCAAACACTCTGCCGGTGCCACTCTGTGCAACTCAGCATACAGATCTTGACGGGCATGGGGTCCGTTGATTTCGGTGAATTGAAACTCGCCGGTGGAGATATCAATATAAGCAAAACCAATCGTTTTTTCATAGATGTCGACGGCGGCCAGATAATTGTTGGCACCCTCGTCCAGCATAAAATCTTCCAAAATCGTCCCGGGACTGATAATGCGAATGACTTCCCGTTTGACGATCCCGCTGGCTTGTTTGGGATCTTCAACCTGTTCGCAGATGGCGACTTTATAGCCTCGGCTGATCAGCCGGGGCAGATAGTTGTTGACCGCATGGTAAGGGATCCCGCACATGGGAACCTTTTGCTGCCCGCCGTCACGGGAGGTCAGGACGATCTCCAGCTCACGTGCTGCCAGCACCGCATCTTCAAAGAACATTTCATAGAAATCACCCAAGCGGAAGAACAAGATCGCATCCTGATGATTGGCCTTGACTTCGAGATATTGTTCAATCATGGGTGTGAATTTGGCCAAACCAACCCTCCCTCTCGTTACAAGAAAAGGCTTGGATCAAATGATCAAGCCTTCCAGCATGCAGATTGTAAGCGTATTATTCCTTACATGACACCGCAGCCGCCGCCGCAGGAATCACACCCGGATGAACAAGTGTCACTGCCGGAGATGGCTTGATTCATGGCAAAATAGACCCCCTGCATGAGACTGTCGAATTTCTCCTGCACCTTGATCAGCTCCTGGATCAGCGGATTGTTGTTAATCTCTTCTTCCATTATCTCAATATTTTTTTCCTCGGCCGCAGTTACCTGCAAGCCGTCCTGCAATTTATTCTCCATCTGGGTTTGCGCTTCCTGATAACGCATGATCAGTCCAAATGCATCAGCATCATCACCGAGTTTAACCTGCATTTCCCGTAACGCATCGACTTCTTTGGACTGCGCAATCGCATTCCCCAGCTCGTAGGCCATTTTGATGATTTCTTCAGTGGTCATTTTTATTACTCCTCCTCAAAATTGATGGGCGAATCTGATTCTTTTCATTGGAGCGGCGGAACATTGTTCAGCTGGTTTCCGCCGGTAGTTCACCAAAAACAGAAAATGTTTTGCCTGTTGTTATTTTAACATTAATGAGTTGGCCAATTAAATCATTTGGACCAGAAAATATTACAATCAGATTGGTCCGGGTTCTGCCCGTCAGTCGATCAGGATTGGTCTTGCTGGGGCCATCCACCAGGATTTCCATTACCCTGCCTTCCAGGGCCTGATTTTTTTGCAGAGCGATATCATATTGCTGCTGGTTGAGCCGCAGCAAACGGTTCTGCTTGACCGCCAATTCAATTTGATCATTGAAAGAAGCGGCCCGTGTACCGGTTCGAACTGAATACATAAAGGTAAAGGCAGCGTCAAAACGAACCCGCTCAACCATTTCCAAGGTATCATCAAAATCCGCTTCACTCTCACCGGGAAAACCCACGATCAAATCTGAAGTAATGGCCACCCCCGGAATACGCGCCCGCATTTTGTTGATCAATTCCAGATAGGATTCACGCGTATAGCCTCGGTTCATTCGTTTCAATACCTGGTTGCTGCCCGCCTGCAGCGGCACATGAATATGTTCACAAAGTTTTTCTCCAGCAGCAATCGTATCGATTAAGGCATCCGACATATCCTTGGGATGGGAGGTCATAAACCGAATCCGCTGCAAACCCTCAACTTTGTCAGCCATTTGCAGCAGACTGGCAAAATCCAAGCTCTCGTCGCCACCTTGCCCGTAGGAATTCACATTTTGTCCCAGCAGGGTAACTTCTTTGACGCCCTCGCCGACCATTTTCTCCAATTCCCAAATAATATCCCGGGCCTTGCGGCTGCGTTCCCGACCCCGGGTATACGGGACGATGCAATAACTGCAAAAATTATTGCAGCCATACATGATATTGACAAAGGCACTGACACTTTTTTTTCGCTTGGAAGGTAAATCTTCAATAATTTCTCCATGCTGCTCCCAGACTTCGATAACGGATTTTTCACCGGCATCGATTCTTTCCAGCAATATCGGCAACTGGTGCAAATTATGGGTCCCAAATACAACATCCACCCCTTGGCGCTTCAGCCGCTTAACGACTTCCGGCAATTGTGCCATGCAACCTCCAAATGCGATCCGCAGGCCGGGTTTGCTGCGCTTGATTTTATTGACTTCACCCAGCTTGCCATACACCTTGTTCTCCGCCGAATGACGCACACTACAGGTGTTGAAGACAACCAGATCCGCCGCTTCCAAAGGAACCTCGCAGTACCCTGCCTGCTCCAGCAAACCACTGATAATCTCCGAATCGCGGCTATTCATCTGACAGCCATAAGTCAATATATGATAGCCCCTCGGCGGGGCCTGATCATGCTTCATAGGTGATAACCTCCTTGCCTTTTATATTATACTGATTTATAAAAAAATAGCTATTTTGCACCGGCAAAACAGCTCATATTGTCTATAAGGATTGATTTACGGCGAGGGGTTGATGAAGGACAGCGCTAACACCAGAAAACGTTTTCCTGTCTGTCAGCAAGGACAGCTTATGCCTGCATTGCCAGTATGGCCGGGAGAGTATCTGTCATTTCCTCCTTGCCATTCAAAACCTGCAGCGTATCCCATACTTTGATCGCAGTATATAATTCCGCCCGGGCATGCATTTTGGAAAGATCCATGTCCAGGATCTGTTCAATTTTATTGATGCGATAGTAGAGGGTATTGACATGAATAAACAACTGATCGGCAGTGGCTTTGTTGTTGCCACAGGTATCGAGCAGTTTTCGTAAAGTTGGCAGCAGTTCACCATCATATTTACAGTCATGTTCCATCAGTTTTCCCAGTGTACAACTGCAGTATTTATAAATATGATTCATTTCCTGGGAAAAAATCGGTCTGTAAATCCCCAAATCAGAGAACTTCTGAATAAAACTTTGCAATCCGGTCAAATGATTGAGGATCATGGTCATGCGTGCTTCACGAAAACTCTTACGGAGACTGGACAGCGCATATACTTGTCCGACACCCATCGAAGCAGAAATTTTAAACTTATTTTCAATAGCTCTTTTTAAAGCATTTAAATCAAACTCATTTTCCATTTCATTGATTCGGCAATCGTCTTTTATCTGCGCAGGAATCATAAAAACCCACTGATGGTCATGATAAACCGAGATGGTTTTACATTTTTCCTGACGAAGGTGTTCGCAGACATAAGAATGAATGATTTCCGGATCTGTTTTTAAACAACCCTCTTCTGCACACAGCAGCAAGGCAAAATAAGGTCGCTGTAAATCCAGTTCGCTATCACATAAATACAGAATATCCCGAATATCTGCCTGACCGGCACCAAACAAATAATCCTTTAATTCTGCAGTAAACATTTCCTTGCTTTTGTTTATTTTTGAGAAATAACACTTGATGGGCAGTCTGCTCTCTCTCAGGATTTCCAGAATACGTGGCACCCACTCCGTGTTCAAGTCTTTCACAATCACATAGGCACGCTGATGTTTGGTCTCCACACAGTAATACAAATGATGGCTTTCCTCACAGTAGAAGGACTCCCTCGTCACCATCTCCGCAGAAATACCAACAAAGGAGCTATCCAAATCGAGCATATGCTGATTGCTTTCCGGAAAGTAAATCTTTCCGTTCTGATCAGCAATGAGAATGGTATGCCGAAGAATGCTCTCCAGATACTCGCCGATAAACACCAGGCCATTATCCAGAACCCCTTCAATTAACATTTCACTGCTCTTGATGGCTGTTACCATAATACCACCCTCCCTGTATTTCTCATTTATTTAATACGCAATTCTTGTGCCAAGCCGATATGGACCCGAGTTTTAGCCGCCTGATGGGCTTCCTGCAATCTATCTTTCCAAGCTCCGTCTCATATTAATACATATTTCTCAAATACCATTTGCAAGCATTGTGTTATTATGAGATTATTAAACCACATCGTGAAGCATCGTTTGGCTCAGCTATTAAAATCATACTGCAAGCTAACCGGGAGGATTTGCTATGAAACTGGAAAACGCATTAAGTCCTATGATCCGTAATCGCGGGGTACTGGGCAATAATTACGATTCCGAAGACATCGATCTAATCAACCAAATTAAAAAACTGAAGCTTGACGTAATCAACAAGCGCATAGATAAACAGGAAATTCACCTAATAAGGCCCGAAGTGGTTGATTCCTGGATACGTTCATTTGACAATGGTCTAAACGTCTTTGAATACAATTACGCTCCTGCCCTGAAGGGCAAAGTGCTACAGCAGCGCTGTCAGGAAAAAGCCACCCTGTTGGACTCATCTGAACCCTTTATTCACCAGTTGGCTTCCATGCTGGCCGATTCACAGTGCATTATTTTGCTCAGTGATGAACAAGGCTGCATGTTGCGCGTATTGGAGGGAAACCGGAAATTGGAGGATCAAAACAAGCGCTTCAAGCTGGTTCCCGGTTCCATCTGGAATGAGTCCACCGTCGGCACCTGCGCCCATGCCATATCGCTAATCCATGAGATTCCCATGCAGATCTGCGGGCCGGAGCATTATTGTGAAAAATATGATAATATTTTCTGCTCTGCCGCGCCGATTTTCGATGGCAATCAAAATCTGACCGGCACTCTTTCCATCGTCAGTCCCAGTTTTCATCAGCAAAATGCCCACTCTCTCGGACTGGCCGTATCCATGGCCTGGGCCATCCAAAGAGATATTCAACTGCTGTTTAACAAAGAACTGCTGGATGTGACCATGAATTCGACGGACATCGGTGTTTTGATGATCAACAAAGGCGGGATCATCACCCAGGCCAATGCCATTGCTCAGGGATTTTTTGATAAACTGCTGGAACATGATGTAATCGGTATGCCATACAAAACCATTTTGGGACAACAAGCCGCAGTAGAGTCAGTATTAAACGGGGGCAAACCGGTCTATGACAGCGAGATCCACTTGGAGCGTTGGGACCAGACGATACATCTCCTCTCTGCCCAGCAGATTGCCGATTCGGTCGGCCAGCATCTGGGCTGTATGGTAACGTTTAAAAAATTTGCGCAAGCCAAAAAAAATGCGGTACCTGCCACTACGCTTGAGGCTCGCTATGATTTTACCAAAATTATTGGCGACTCGGAAGGAATCAAGCACTGCATTGATTTGTCCCAAAAGTTTTCCGGGCTGGAAGCCAATATTCTGCTACAGGGTGAAAGCGGCACCGGCAAAGAGATGTTTGCCCATGCCATCCATAAAGATAGCCGACCCAATGGGCCTTTCGTAGCGGTTAACTGCGCCGCCATTCCCAGCACGCTGATCGAGAGCGAGTTGTTTGGCTATGCCGGCGGTTCATTTACCGGCGCTGAAAAACAAGGTCGTCCGGGCAAAATCGAGCTGGCTGACCAAGGCACCCTGTTTCTGGATGAAATCGGTGATATGCCGCTGGAACTGCAGCCGGTTTTATTGCGGGTGCTGGATGAAAAGAGGGTCATGCGGATTGGCGCCAGTCAGTATGTACCTGTCGATTTCCGTCTAATTACAGCCACCAACCGTGATCTGGATGATCTGGTGGAAAAAGATCTGTTTCGCAAGGATCTCTTATATCGTCTCAAGGTTTTACAAATCAACATCCCGCCTTTGCGTCAGCGAGGTGAAGACATCGTGCTGCTGGCACGTTATTTTATCAGTATAATTGCCCAAAAGCAAAGGATTAAGGCGCCGGAATTCAGCGATGAACTGCTGATTGCACTGTTAAATTATGCCTGGCCCGGTAATGTCAGGCAATTGGAAAACGCTGTCCTTTATGCGCTAAATGTTAGCAACGGCAGCTTGATTGAAACGAGTCACCTGCCAGAGGATATCAAAGCCTCTCTGGCCGCTTTTCATGCAAAACAAAGAAAGCCCCATGTCCCGGTCAATCATCTGTCAATGAAGGAAGTGGAAAAAATCTTCATTAAAGAGGCTTTACTGCAATGCAATCACAATATATCTGAAGCCGCCCATTTGCTGAAAATGAGTCGGGCTACTCTGTATCGCAAAATCAAGGAATATCAATTAGTAAAATAGAGGCAATAACCTTCATATGCTCTGAGAGGCTGTCCCGCAGGACAGCCTCTCAGTGTTTTGGTTATTGATGGGGAGGGGGGAATATCTTCTAGCCGAGCTTGACGATGTTCTTGCCGGCCAGGTAACCGAAAGTATACGCGCGGCCATGGCTGTTGCCAGGGAGGTTTACGCAATAGTCATTGGAATAATAGCTGCCGGAGGCATTACCGGCGGCATAAAGACCTGGGATGACACTCTTTTCTTCGTCCAAGACCTGCAGCTGTTCATTGACCTGCAATCCACCCAAGGTAACCAGCAAGGCGGTACCCAACGGAGCGGCATAGAAAGTAGGTTTCTCAATCGTGGTCAAACAAGCAGCCCGTTTGCCGTAATCAATGTCTTCACCCAGCTTGGCCAGTTCGTTGTAGCGGGCCACGGTCTTCATGAAATTGTCCTTGGGAACCTTGATCATGTCAGCCAGGGCTTCCAGGGTATCGGCACTTCTGATATAACCCTTTTCAACATACGCCTTTACGCTTTCGGGATTGTGGAAGTTGGTGCGCATATCCTTGCAGGCGACCAGTTTAAAGGACGGTGCTTCTTCCGGCCATTTGGCATCCCAAATCGCCCATCTGGCCTGTTCCGGCTGCTGGCGTTCGGCGTTGCAGAGATAGGCATAAGGCAGTTCTTCGTTGCAATAACGAAAACCGCGCACATTAACATTCAGCCAGGGCTGACGCATCAAGGCATCGGCCAGAATCGGAGCCCCCGGTACGGCAAAGTCGAAATACATGGGGGCATGCGGGAATTCATCGATGGCAGCACCGACCCACATCCCCATCAACTGACCATCGCCGGTATTTTGTTTTCCGTCTACCATCTCATACATATTAGCATCGATGTATTTGGTGGAAGGAATATAATATTCACGCATTTCCTTGTTGGCATTGTAGTCACCGGAACAAACGATGATTCCTTTTTTTCCTTCAAATTTGGTATAATTGCCTTTTTCTCCCGCAATCACGGCAGTAACCCGTCCCTTGTCCTGACGCACCAACTGAACAGCCGGCATCTTGTAATGGAATTGAACACCTGCGTCTTCACAGCCTTTTTTCAGCGCATAACGCATTGAAGCTGTCCAAGGATCGGTTCCTTTGGGAGCATCATTAATCGCTGCTTCACTTGGGTCCATTCTGAAGCTCAGGGTGGGGAACCCTTTTATGGTCGTACCCGGGGTTACGGTTTCATCCAGGGGTACCGGCTTGGGCTTGCAGCCATAGCCCTCGGCCTTGCCCATGATCCAGTCGGCTACCATACCACTGTTATCCGCCCACAGGGAAACTACCCGCTGGTTGGCTTTGTAAGCATTGTAGCGCATGATTTCCTGGACTGCTTCCATTTTATTGATTTCATTGTTGATTTGCTTTTGCATCTTGGAACCAATGGCGCCATAATCGTTGCCGCGGAAATGTACCCGGTCGGTTTTTTCCAGCAGAACAACCTTGGCCCCTTCCTCAGCGGCGGCCATGGCCGCACATAATCCTGACATACCGGCACCGATGACAACGACATCAGCCGCAACGGTTTGCTTGATATCAGCATCTGGAATGGCATCCGGTTTTTTCAAAAAACTTGGGATGGCACTCTCTGTATTGGGTTCTTTCGGTGCGGGTGCTTCTTCTTCCTTGCCGCAGCCGATCAGGGCGCCAGCTGAACCAAGCATAACCGAGCTCACTGCCGCCCCTTTGATAAATGTCCTGCGAGATAGTCCATTCTGTTTTTCTTCGTTACTCATTTTGTCTCCCCCTTCTTCATTCTTACCTGTTGTGAATACACTTTTAACTTTTGACTGTTGACCATTTTTGGTAAATCCAAACATAAATACAGACATTTTGACTTAATTTTATTTTAGTCTAAACATTCAAACGGATAATTTCATCAGAAGCATTCACGAACATTTGCCCAAATCACTGTGTGA
>DAOTHZ010000029.1:0-23859 GCA_035447945.1 Syntrophomonas sp. | reverse complement strand
TTATGCGATTGTGCGCTGTATGCCTCAAATTGGTGTAGGCAATGCCACCACCGCTATCATTGTCGCCCAGGTGCTGACCGCTTTGTTAATCGACAACTTTGGACTATTCGGCATGAAAAAAATGTCCTTTCACTATCTGGACTTGCTTGGCGTCGTCTTGCTGGCGGCCGGCGCGCGTATTTTACTTTTGGAGTAAGCAGAGGCTTATCATTAAGAGTATAACTGAATAACGATTGATCATGGGTCTGTTTGATGTGTCAAATGTCATGTTGGGCAGGATATTCCATTTGCTGACGCGAATGTTATAATCATCTGCTTGTTTGTCAGCGCAGATTTAATGGGGAGGACAGGCAACCATGACCATTCGTTATATCATCGGACGGGCAGGAAGGGGAACCGATCGCCTGGCCATGATGGAAATCGGCCGGGAACTTAACCAGGACAGTGATCAGCGCCTTTATTTGCTGGTCCCGGAACAATATACCCTGCAAGCAGAACGAAATTTGATCAAAGAACTCAATTTACCAGGGATCATGCGGGCGGAAGTGATTAGCTTTAACCGTTTGTTATACAGGGTTTTGAATGAAACCGGCAGTCATCGCCACGTATTAATCAACGAACAGGGCAGAAGTATGGTCATCAAGAAGGTGATTCATAATGTTGCCAGTGATCTGACCGTTTATCAGCAAGCTTGTCATCAGCAAGGTTTTGCAGAAGAAATCGCCGGTATTTTGACCGGATTCAAACAGTATGACTTGGATCCTGCCGCCTTGCGGGAAAGAGTGAACGAGATCAGAGAAGATTCCCTGCGTTTAAAAATGCAGGACATTACCCTTATTTTTACTGCCTACACTGATTACATGGCCGATCACTACCTTGACATGGAGGATCAGCTCAACTTATTTATTGAAAAACTGGATGATTCCAAACTATTGACCAACTGTCAGATCTGGATTGATAAATTTGACCATTTTCCGCCACAGGATTTACGGATCATAGAGAAGCTCATGCTGCAAGCCAAAGAAACAACAATATGTCTCATCGATGACCTGCATCCCGGACGGGACAGGGATCTTTTTAAAATGAGTAAGCGTTGCTATAAGAACATCCATGCCCTGGCCGTCCAACATGGTTTGGAGGAGAAAATCATTGATCTCGCTGCCGAATCACACCGCTGGCTGGCAATGCCCCGCACTGCCAGTCTTAAGCACCTGGAACAGGAACTGTATGCCTACCCCTACCGATCTTTTCAGGCAGAAACTGATGCGATCGCGTTGTTTGCAGCCGCTAATCCCAACAGCGAAGTGGAGCATGTGGCAGGCAGTATCATCAGACTAGTCCAGGAACGTGGCTGGCGATGGCGTGATATTGCGGTGCTGGGCAACAATATGGAAACATATGGCCCCATGATTGCCAGAGTCTTCAACGAGTACCGGATCCCGTTCTTTCTTGACGCCAAATCGTCCATCGACAATCACCCGCTCATTAAAATGATACTGGCTTCTCTGGCGATTGTCACACGAGGTTATCGGCCGGAGGATATTTTGATGTTGTTGAAATGTGGTTTCACTGATCTGAGCGAAGATCAAAGTGAGGAGATGGAAAACTATCTGCTGGCCTACGGCATTCGCGGCAAGCTGTGGCGGGAAGATTTTACCCGCGGGCAGGACGAGATTGGTGCAGAACAATTGACAGCCCTCAATATACTGCGCCGCCAGCTGTTTATGCCGCTGCAAACCTTGGAAAAAGCATTGGCGGGAGTGCAGACCGGGCAGGAAATTGGCCAGGCGCTTTATCATTACCTGCAAGTCCTGCAGATGGAAGCCAAACTGCAGGATTGGACAGAGCAGCTGCGCGGGGATGGTTTGTTTGAATATGCGCTGCAAAATGCACAAATATGGAATATTGTTATGCAAACGCTGGATCAATTGGTTGAAATCCTGGGGGATCAAAAGATTCGTGCCCAGGAATTCGCCAACCTGTTGGAAACCGGGTTTGCCTCAATTTCCATTGGGATCATTCCCACCACTGTCGACCAGGTTGTGATCGGCAGTCTTCATCGCAGCAAAAGTCATGCCTTTAAAGCGGTACTGATCATGGGCGTCAATGATGACATTCTGCCTGCGGGTAAGGCGAGTCAAATGTTATTGACGGAAAATGAAATAATGTTGCTGCAGACATGTCAAATCGATCTGGATTGGGATCAGGCCACCCAAAGCCTGACAGAGCAAGTAACTATTTATCAGGCCTTTAATCAAGCCGAGGCGTTTCTTTCCCTGTCGTATGCCATAGCCGATCAGGAAGGCAGGGCGCTGCGCCCCTCCGTGTTGATCAACCGGATGAAAAGCTTGTTCCCGAAAATCATTGTATCCAGTGATCTGGTGCGGGACCGGCAAATCGAATTGGAACAAGTGGTGACGTCTTCTGGTAGCTATAAATATTTGATTGAAAAACTGCGGCTTTATCTGGATGGGGAAGAAATCTGTGATTTTTGGTGGGACGTCTATGCCTGGTATGAAAATAATTCCGCTTGGGATCAGCGGCGCCATGAGCTGTTGGACGCTCTTTTTTATCAAAATCAAATCACCGGGCAGGAACCTGGCAGTGCCAGCAAACTTTATCCAAGTCCTTTTTATTCCAGTGTATCCCGGCTGGAACAATTTGCCGCCTGTCCCTTTGCACATTTTGTACGCTATGGCTTGCGCCCCCAGGAACGCAAAGAGTTTGCTGTACGTATGCCGGAAGTGGGAAGTCTGCTGCATGAAGGACTGGCGATTTTTGCCTGCGAACTTGACAAACAGGGCATCGATTGGAGAACGCTGGATCACGCTGCCTGTAATGAACTTGTAGACAAGATTATGACGGAACAGCTGACCGTTCATAATAATGGAATTATGATGAGTTCCTCCCGCTATCGTTATCTGGCCCGACGTCTGCAGAGGATTACCCGCCGGGCTGTCTGGACCTTGACCGAACACATTCAGCGTGGTGATTTTGAGCCTTATCTTTACGAGGCACGCTTTGGCTCGGACGGGGCTTTTCCACCCATTAAAATTGAATTAAACCAACAGCAAACCTTTTATCTGGAAGGACGTATCGACCGGATTGATATCCTGGAGACAGGGGAGCATACTTATTGCAAAATCATTGATTACAAAAGCAGCGATCGCCAACTTAGTCTTTCCGAACTCTATTATGGTTTAAATCTGCAGTTGTTTGTGTATTTGCTGGCGGTGCTGCAATCCAACCCTACGGCTCATCAGGCTGATCCGGCCAGCCACAAGTATCGTCCGGCCGGCCTGTTTTATTTCAAAATCGATGATCCTCTCATCAATACGACGGCGATGGAACCGGCAGAGATTGAAGCGTCGATCCGCAAAAAACTGCGTATGAAGGGTCTTGTACTCAAAGATGTTGCCCTGGTACGTGCAATGGACAATGCTGTTCAAGGAGATTCCGACATCCTGCCGGTCGGCATTAAAAATGATGGGGAATTCAATAGTCGATCCAACGTGCTAACTTTGGAAGACTTTAGTTTGCTTCTGCGTTACTTGCAGGATTTGCTCCAACAATTAGGTACCCGAATGATCAGCGGCCATATCTGTATCGAACCAGTCAAAACTGCGCAAGGCAAAGCTTGCGACTATTGTCTCTACCATTCCATCTGTCAGTTTGACAAGCTGTTTACCGCCAATCGCTACAAATTGATCAAGCCCGAAAAAGATGCCGCGATTTTGGAAAAAATCAAGCAACTCCGGAGGAACGATACAAATGAATAACTGGACAAAAGAACAACTGCAAGCGATTGATGCACGTGACAGCAATTTGCTGGTCACTGCTGCCGCCGGTTCCGGCAAAACAGCGGTTCTGGTTGAACGTATCATCCGTATGATCTGCCGGGATGGTTTGAGTATTGAAAACCTGCTGATCGTCACGTTTACCAATGCTGCAGCGGGAGAGATGCGGGAAAAAATCACCGCTGCCATTATTAAAGAGATCGAAGCGATGCCTGACCATCAAGATCACTTGCGTTATCAACTGCAGATGATTGGCCGCAGTTCAATTTGCACGCTGCATGCCTTCTGCACCAGTATCGTGCGCGACAATTTTCACCTGCTGGACATCGATCCCAAGTTCAGAATTGGGGATACAGCCGAATGTTCGATTCTGCGGCGGGAAGCCGTGGAAGAGATTCTGGAAGAAGCTTATGATAACGGCTCTGCGCATTTTCTCGATTTGGTAGAACGGTTTGCCGGGAACAGGAGCGATCAGGCGGTCGAAGATTTAATCCTGCGTACCCATAATTTTATTCAAAGTCAACCTGAACCTTTGGCATGGCTGACCGAAAAGATTCGTATCTTTGCCTTGACTGAAGAAGAATTCGTCGAAAGTCAGTGGGCTGACAATATCCTCCGGGATATGCAGTCCAGGATCAATGCGGCCGACGATCTTTTTGCGGCTGCGTTTGCTTTAATCGATCAACATGCCAGCCTGGAAGGTTATCGCCCGGCCTTGGAAGATGACCTGGTACAGACCGGCCAATTGACACATGCGGCGCGGTTGGGCTTGCCTGCACTGACAGATAAAATAACCGCGCTTCATTTTACCCGTTTGGGCAGGGTTGCCCGGGATTGCGATCCCAACCTGCAGGAGAGGGCCAAGGGGCTGCGCAATGAAGGAAAAAAAATACTCCAGGAACTTACCCGGATTACGCAAGGCAAAAACATTGCCCAGTTTATGGCAGAACTGCGGCAAATGTCATCCGCCATGCAAGCCTTGGTTGAACTGGTTGCTGATTTTAATCGCCGGTATCAGGAGAAAAAAGCTGAAAAAGGCATGCTGGATTTTAACGATTTGGAGCATTATGCCCTGCAGGTGTTGAGCAATCCTGATTGTGCCCGCCAATACCGTGAAAAGTACCAATATATTTTTGTTGATGAATACCAGGACAGCAATCTGGTACAGGAAACACTTCTGCAATCTATCAAAAGCGAGCACAACCTTTTTATGGTCGGTGATGTAAAACAAAGCATATATCGATTTCGTCTGGCCGACCCAACCCTTTTTATCGCTAAATATAATACATTTGTATCCGAACCGTCAGCACTTAACCGTCGCATCGATTTGGGCAAAAATTTTCGCAGCCGGCAGGAGATTCTGGATGGGATTAATTATCTTTTCAAACACATCATGTCTGAGCCCTTGGGAGAAATTGATTATGATGAATCCTGTTATCTTTATTACGGCAGCAACATGGAAGCCCAGGAAGATGCCCGTATCGAAGTCTTGCTGCTGGAAAAGGACCCAGCATTACTTGAACTTGACGAAGATCAGGAGGAACTTTCTGACATTGAGATCGAAGCCCGTTTGGCTGCTCAACGTATTCACCAACTGGTTGGTCTGACCATTTATGATCCACGGGAAAAATGTCATCGACCCTTGCAATATCGGGATATGGTTATCTTGATGCGCTCCACCAAAAATAGAGCAGACGTCTATCTGGATACACTGTCTGCCCAGGGCATACCCGTTTATGCCGATGTAAACAACGGCTATTTTGAAAATCTGGAAGTCGAAATGTTTTTAAATCTTCTGCGTATCATTGACAACAAAAAACAGGATATCCCGCTGCTCAGCGTGCTGCGCTCGCCTTTGGCGAAATTTACCCTTGAAGATTTAATCGATATCCGGCGGAACAGCCGCGCTGCATATCTTTATCAAGCAGCAGAGGAATGTATGCAAAACCAGTCTGATGATCTCAGCCGGCGATTGACTTGTTTTTGGGAGCAGATCAGCCATTGGAAAAACAAAGCCCGCTTTATGCCCATTGATGAATTGATCTGGGAAATCATGCTGGAGACGGATTATTATTATTATGTCAGCGCCATGCCCGGTGGTCTGCAGCGTCAAGCCAATTTGAGGATTCTGCTGGATCGTGCCCGTCAATTCCAAACCAGTAGTTTAAAAGGACTCTATAACTTTCTTCGTTTTGTGGATTCTCTTCAGACCGACCGGGGCGGCGACATGGGCAACGCCAGGTTGTTGAGTGAAAAAGATAATGTGGTGCGAATCATGAGTATTCACAAGAGCAAGGGTTTGGAGTTCCCGGTGGTTATCATGGCCGGTCTGGGCAAACAATTTAATCTCAGTGATACCAACGCTGCGGTGCTGTTTCACAAAGATCTGGGCATAGGGCCAATGTTCGTCGATCCGCAAGCCCGCGTAAAATGCAACAGCCTGGCGCGCATAGCCATCCAGGGCCAATTAAAGACAGAAAACCTTTCAGAAGAGATGCGTATTCTTTATGTGGGCTGTACCCGGGCAATCAACAAACTGATTCTGCTGGGTTCACTGAAGAACCTGCCAGCACTGACGCAAAAATGGAGCAGCTCCTTGAACCTGTATGGTCTCAGTAAAGCCAATACTTTTATGGATTGGATAGGTCCGGTACTGCTGCGACATCCTGACGGTCAGATTCTGCGTGACCTGCTGGCGGAAGAGTTTGATCCCCGCCAGATTATCCGGGATGATTCAAGTTGGGATATAAAAATCGCAAGCCCGGCAGCATTTGGTCCATCCCTGGCAGAAGCACCGTCGCAGGCATCAACTGTTCTACAAGAACTGCAGAATTTCAAGAGAGAAACGCCGTCCCCTGAAGCAGCTTTAATCAACCATCGTTTAAACTGGGATTATCCGTACCGGGCAGCCGAAACGATTCCCTCCAAACGATCAGTCAGCAGTATCAAAAAGCTGAAAAACAATAATTGGCCGGCCAATCTGCCTGACATCCCCCTGCTGCTTCCGGGACCTGTTTTTATAAACCCACCGGACAGTACTGCTGCTTTAAGCGGAGCAGAAAAGGGGACCATCATGCATTTGGTTATGCAGTATCTGGACCTGACCAGGGTTGGCAGCACGACAGAAATTGATTGCCAATTACAGGAGATGATCGTGCAGGGGTTGTTGGTCGAGGATGAAATGAGGGCGGTTCAAACTGAAAAAATAGCACATTTCTTCGCCTCCTCTCTGGGACAGCGAATGCTGCATTCTTCCCAAGTATATCGCGAAGTACCTTTCAATTTGGTTTGCAAAGCTGCACAAGTGCTGGAAGACATCAATGCCGGTGACGAAGAATTGCTTGTGCAGGGGGTCATTGACCTGTATTTTGTCGAAGGAGATGATCTCGTCCTGGTCGATTACAAAACCGATTATATCAGTGCGCAAAACCGCGCTGCTTTAATCGCGCAATACACTGTTCAGATTAATATGTATAGACAAGCACTGGAATCAATCCTGCAAAAAAAGGTTAAAGAAAGTTATCTTTATCTTTTCCATCCCGAGGAGACGATTGCCATAGCATAATATACATCACCCCGACTGCTCTGAACATTAATCTGTCTGCAGACAGCCGCAAAAAGCAGCCGGTTTTTTTACGCAGAAGTTTTTATAATTTCGGCTTACGTGGTAATATTTATAATATATTCAAATCCCGGCAGAGGAATGATAAAAGAGAGGATGATAAGGGTGATTAAAACATTAGTCAGCGACAAGCGCATAACATATGACGGGACGCAAATGCAATCTCACTGGATACACAACCAATTCGGGCTGGTTGGTGATGCAGTGGTGGCCTTTATCGGGCAAGTAAAGGTTGATCTGGACAAGATGATCGATTTAATCGACGTCAGCCGGAAGGAATCGATTTACTCTCCGCTGATGCTTAATTTCCTCATCGAACACTTTAATCCCAATCTGGAACTGGCTATTTACCGGCAATGGCTGTTTATGACTTTGATCAAGGAAGAACTAAGTCAATTTGAAGTAAATGTCTATCGCCTGGGTGATGATCTTTATTTTAACAAAGCCAAGCTGTCTGTTTCGGTTGCAACTGTATCCAATGTATCATCATTGATTCATATTGGTTTGAATATCGAAACAGAAGGCACGCCAATCAAAACCGTGGGCTTGAGCGAACTGGGTATCAGTGACATAAATTCCTTTGCAGATACAATAATGCTGAAATACCGCCGTGAACTGGAACATATCCATGAAGCGCGCTGCAAGGTGCGCGGCGTTTAAACACAGGCGTAATCATCAAAGATTGCACAAACATTTACTGACCTGGAATGGTATGGAAGAAAGGAGATCGGCAGGTGGAGGAGTCGCAAAAAGATACAGGAAAGCTAGAACTAATCGCGCTTAAGAATTTTTCCGCCCATAACGAACTGGTTTATGTAATTGATTTCTTGAATAAAAGTCTTAAAGACAAAAATATCATGTTTGGCTTGAGCAAAGACAAACAAGCCGGGCAAATGACTATAAAAATCTATGAGTTTTAGCTGCCCATGCAGCTTTTCGACCTGTTTCTTCATTTCTAAGGGATAAATTGTATTGGGGTGGACTGATTGAATAAAGAAATAAAAGAGTTTTTCAAGGAAACACTGAGTATTGTAATCATTGCATTTATCCTGGCCATGATTTTACGAACCTTTGTTATCGAAGGCCGGATTATCCCCTCAGAATCAATGCTGCCTACATTAAAAGTAGGTGATCGGGTCATGGTCAACAAATTTATTTATCGATTCAAGCAACCTCAGCGCGGCGAAATCATTGTTTTCGCTCCGCCAGATGTTTTGCAGTCCAAAGATGACTATATTAAAAGAGTCATTGGGTTGCCCGGCGAAAAGGTTGAAATCAAAAACAATCGTGTCTACATAGATGATCAACCGTTGGTGGAACCATATCTTGCCGAACCAGTCAACTATACGTTTGGGCCGGTGACGGTACCCGAGAACAGCCTGCTGGTTTTGGGAGACAATCGCAATCACAGTTTTGACAGCCATATGTGGAACGCCTGGATGAGTCAGGATAGAATCAAAGGCAAAGCCTTTGTTATTTATTGGCCAATCAAAGAAATCAAACTGTTTGAACGAGGAGTTAGCTTTGAATGAGAATTCTGATTACCAATGATGATGGCATTCATGCCCGCGGCATTCAAATCCTGGTTCAGGAACTCAGCCAGATTGCGGAGTTATATCTGGTTGCACCTGATCGCGAACGCAGTGGCACCGGACATTCTATCACTGTATTTGATCCAATTAAGGTTACCAAGACGACTTTCCCAGGGGTCAGCCAGGCCTGGATCGTCAGCGGCACCCCGGTAGACTGTGTCAAAATTGCCATCGCCCGATTAATCGAAGAAAATATTGATCTGGTTATTTCCGGCATCAATCACGGTTCCAATCTGGGCAGTGATGTCTTGTATTCCGGTACGGTTTCGGCCGCTGCCGAAGCAGTCATCATGGGATGTCCATCTTTAGCTATTTCACTTGACTCTGACCATTATGAAAGCGATTTCAGTTTTGCCGTCCATTTAACGCGCCAATTGGTGAGCGCTCTGATGCATTGGGGAATTGAACCCAAAACTTTGATCAACATCAATATACCGGCAGTGGAGCGATCCCAAATCAAAGGCATCCGCATCTGTAAACTGGGCCTGAGAAACTATGACAACCTTTTTGAAGAAAGGCAAGATCCGCGCGGCAACACGTATTACTGGTTGGGGGGAGGCCTGCGGCAGGAAGAACAGGACCCGGACAGTGACGTGTATGCGGTGGAACATAATTACGTCAGTGTGACCCCCATTAATCTTGATATGACCAATTATCAGCTGATTCACAAATACAAAAGTCTGGCTGTCAGTTTTCAAAAAAGAAATTTTCCTGATTTGGAAATCAGTCAATAGCTTCTCCCTCTTACTTGCGCTGCTTGCCAACTCAAACTTGGAAAAAGCGGCGCCTTATAATGAAACAAATTAAAAAGGTTTTGCCAGTTGTGCAAAAGTATAGTACCATTTTACAGTGTACAATTATTTTGAGGAGGTTTATTGGATGAAGGTCTATCCTACCAGTAGTATTCGTAACATAGCACTTGTCAGCCATGGAGGTACAGGCAAAACATCACTGGCTGAGGCAATGCTTTATTCCACCGGCGTCCTGAAGCGGTTGGGCAAGGTTGACGATGGCACCAGCGTGGGGGATTACCTGCCGGAAGAAGTCAAGAAAAAATTTACAATCAGCGCTTCGCTGATTCCATGTGAATACAAAGACTGTAAGATCAATCTCGTTGACACACCCGGATACGCTGACTTTTACTTTGAAGTCGCAGGAGCCATGCGGGTCGTGGACAGTATGCTGATGCTATTCTCCGCCACCGCCGGTGTTGAAGTACAGACACAGGTGGCCTGGGAAGATTATCCGCACATCCCCAAAATTGCTTTCATCAATAAAATGGAACGTGAAAACGCAGATTTTTATAAAGTCCTGGCGCAAATCAAGGATACTTTCAGTGACAATGTTGTACCGATTCAATTGCCGATCGGTGCGGCAGATACTTTCAAAGGTTTCGTTGATTTAATTAAAATGAAGGCCTGCATGATTGAACCGGGCAGCGGCAAAATGACGGAAACTGACATCCCTGACGACATGATGGACGATGTGGAGATGTACAAGCTGGAGCTGATTGAAGCTGCAGCCGAAGCCAATGATGATTTGCTGACCAAATACCTGGAAGGCGAAGAAATCACCAATGAAGAAATCAAAGACGGCATCAAGGCTGCGGCCTCCAATGGCTCGGCGGTTTTTGTCATGTGTGGTTCAGTAATGAATAACATGGGTGTGACTGCGCTGATGGACTTCATCGCAGCTTGTTCACCGACGCCTGATTATAATACTCTGGTAAAAGGCAAGGACATTGAAAACGAACCTCTTTCTGCCCAAGTATTCAAAACCATTGCCGATCCTTATATTGGCCGTTTGACCATGTTCCGCATTTTTACAGGCAAATTAAAGGCAGACAGCGTGATCTACAATGCCAATAAAGAAAAGGATGAAAAAATTACTCAACTGCTGGTCATGACCGGCAAAGAGCAATCTTCCGTACCGGAACTGAATGCCGGCGATATCGCAGCGGTGGCCAAATTAAGCGTTACCTCAACCGCGGATACGTTATGTACCAAAGCCAAACCAGTAATCCTGGATGCGATTGACTTCCCGCGCCCAACTTTGAGCATGGCCATCGAGCCCAAGAGCAAAGGAGACGAGGACAAACTCAGCGGCGCCCTGCAGAGACTGATGGAAGAAGATCCTACCATTACCGTAGAGAAAAATACCGAAACCCGGCAGACTATTTTAACCACCATGGGCGATACCCATGTTGATATCCTGATTGACAAACTGGCCCGCAAGTTCGGGGTTGACGTCGTCAGTCGGGAAATGCGCATTCCTTATCGGGAAACCATTCGCACAACCGTTGAAGTGGAAGGCAAACACAAAAAACAAAGCGGCGGTCATGGACAGTATGGACATGTATGGATCAAATTCGAACCCTTTGATGAAGGGGAATTTACTTTTGAAGAAAACGTATTCGGCGGCTCCGTACCAAGAAACTTCTTCCCGGCAGTTGAAAAAGGCTTACAGGAAGCTCTGGAAGAAGGAGTTTTGGCTGGATATCCGGTGACCAATCTGAAAGCCACCCTGTACGATGGTTCCTACCATTCGGTGGACTCCTCCGAAATGGCTTTTAAAATGGCTGCGAGGATTGCTTTTAAAAACGGGGTGGAGAAAGCCAAACCGGTTTTACTTGAACCAATCGTAAATGTCGAGATAGAAATTCCCGATACTTACATGGGTGATATCATCGGTGACCTCAACAGCAAACGCGGTAGGGTTTTGGGCATGGAACCATCCGGCAAGAAACAGGTGGTCAAAGCCCAGGTGCCTTTGGCAGAAATGGCCAGATATACCATCGATCTCAAGTCGATTACCCAGGGCCGGGGGAAGTTCAGAATGGAAGTAGACCATTACGAAGAAGTTCCTTCTCAGGATGCGGATAAAATTATCGCCAAAGCCAAAAAGGAACGCGAAGAAAAAGAAAAATAAGTTGCGTGCAGTAGGCCAAAATATTTACAGCCACTCCTCCGGGAGTGGCTTTGCTATGGCAGTGTTCAATAATATGTTAAGATAAATGATATCCGGTCAAAATTCGAATCCATGGGAATTGATTTGGACTCCATTGACACTTTATCCAAACAGAATGATCTTAGGAGGCAACCCACAGCATGGAATATTTAACGACCAGTTATCACTATCTGATGCAGAATGTCCCCGCGTCCTGGCAGGCAGGCATCATGGCCCTGCTCATATTTATATTCTTTTTGGTGTTGGGCAAATTCATCAGCACCACCATCATCAGTGCAGTTTTAAAGCTTGTTTCCCGTGACTCCACCAATCTTAACAATCGAATTATCCAGTCGTTTCAAAAACCACTGCGCTATTTAATTATTATTCTGGGAACGTATTGGGCTCTCTTGTATTTGCCTTTGACGCCTGTCCATGATATATTTGTTGGCAAGTTGTTTCGTTGTGCTATTATTATTATGTTGGCCTGGGGTTTTTATGAATTGGCTGGAACGCATTCCACCATTTCCGATGAAATCAAATCTCGATTCAAGCTCGACGATATTTTGTTGCCCTTCTTTTCCAAAGCAATCCGCTTTGTCATTATTGCTTTGGCCATCGTTCTCTGTGCCAGTGAATGGGATTATGACATTAATGGCTTTATCACCGGTCTTGGTTTGGGTGGACTGGCTTTTGCCCTGGCAGCCAAGGATGCCCTGGCCAATATTTTCGGTGGCATCGTCATCATCATGGAAAAACCCTTTTCTATCGGCGATTGGGTAACAACCCCCAGTGTGGAGGGAACGGTGGAAGACATTTCTTTTCGCAGCACCCGCTTTCGCACGTTTGCGCAGGCACTGGTAACCGTACCCAACTCTACCCTGGCCAACGAGGCGATTACCAACTGGTCGCGCATGGGCAAGAGGAGAGTTTCTTTCTATCTGGGGCTAAACTATCTGACTTCTCCAGACAAAATCGAAATCGCCGTAGACAAGATTACCCAATTATTAAAAAGTGAGTCAACCATCCACGGAGATAATGTTTTGGTTTCTTTTGAAAATTTCCAGGAGAGCAGTTTGGATATTCTGGTTCAATATTTTACCCGAACCACTGTTTGGGCAGAGAATTTAAAGGTAAAGGAAGAAATCAATCTGAAAATCATGCGGCTTTTACAGACGGAAGGGATCTCCATGGCCTTTCCCAGTCGCAGTATTTATATCGAAAACGGAGAATCTACCAATTAGCAATGCTTTCTCTGTTCAAGTAAATCGGTACGTTGATAACTGTGTTTTAAACATGACTCGCCCCAAATTCTTATGGTTTTATGATTGTTTCGAAAATAAATACTGCCGCATTCACAACAGCGGAAAAGCTTTAATCCAAAAACATGGAATAATAATTTCCACTCCATATAGGGCATGATATTCGCTCCTTCCCATTTATTGGTTATATATGGTTTTTAATGGTATTTTCTTGTGTTAATAATAGCACCTGTTAATGTATTTATTTGTATAATTAATGCAAATTGGAGCGACAAATTACATAAAGAAATGACTCGCTGGCAAGACATATAATGGAACCAGAGAGACTAAGCCCGGAAGCCGGCGAAAGTGGTAATATAATACATTTGGAGTTTGGCAATGACGAATAAAAATTTGACCCGCAGTGGAATTATGTATTTTGATTCCGGCTTTTATGTACTCCGGCAAATCATGCCTTACCCTCTGGGAGAAACCAATGTTTTCCTGACCGAATCAAAAGATGGATGGTCTGTGATCGATGTGGGCGTTGATTTAGAAAGCACTCGCCGGACCTGGGAACAGGCCGTCAGGGAAATCGGTATTTCGTTTAAACAAATCAAGCATATTTATATTACCCACTGCCATCCCGATCACATGGGTGCCGCTCGCTGGTTACAGGAATGCAGCGATGCCCCGGTCTACATGCTGCGGAAAGAAATCGATCGGGCTCGGAATTTTATCTTTTTAGAGCAGGCCAACTTCAAAAAGCTTTACCGCCAGACAATCATGGAAACCATATCGGCAAATCAATTCCCTGAAGACAAGCTGGAAGAGTTGATCCATGACTGGTACGCAGAAGTTCGCCCGCTTTATCTTGAACCGGCAGAAATCCTGCCGATCGACGCAGGGGACACAATTGATCTGGGCGGAAATAACTTTTCAATTTTGTCGGCACCCGGTCATACTGACGGACAAGCCATGTTCTGGTCGAATCAGCACAAATACTTGGTGGTTGCAGATGTTGTGACTGCAAGTGGTTATTTGCATTTCAGTGATTGGCCCAATACCTGGTTGAACAATCCGCTGGCTGATACACTTAGCCTGTTTGAAAAGATACAAGCTCTGGAAGTCAAAAAAGCTTTTCCAGGGCACGGCCCGATCATAACAGATATAAATCTGCAAATTGATAAATTGATTACCAAGCATCAAAAAATGCTCGATAGAATTGAAACTGCCGTTACGAACCCGATGAGTGCCGGAGAATTGTATCCTCATTTGTTCAGGTTGACTGAATATGTGCACGGTCACCGGGTAACGCTCGGTGAAACTTTGGGGTACTTGAATTATTTGGTCAGTCAGGGAAGACTAAACTTAAAGAAGGATAATGGTTTAAATTTATATATGCCGGTTTAATAAACCAATTTATTAGAAATAGACGCTTGAATCGACCTGTATTATGTGTTAATATAAATATCGCTGATGTTCAGCAAACGCAGGGGAGTAGCTCAATTGGCAGAGCATCGGTCTCCAAAACCGAGGGTTGCGTGTTCGATTCGCGTCTCCCCTGCCATCTAAACGACAGGTAAAGCCGGAGTTCAAGACTCCGGCTTTTTGATTTTGAAAACGTGCTGGATATAACCCAGGTGAGCAAATAAATCCATACATTTCGGCATACAGTATAATAAAACACAAACCTTGCCTTGAACAAGGCATGTTTTAGCTGTATTCTTTATTTAATTGATCTTTCTGGTAAGCTTTTACTTGAACGGTTCATATGATATTAAAACAAAACAGGTGGTGTAAAGATTGAATCCTAAAAGAATTCTGGTTTTAATGGGTGGAATGTCTGAGGAACGCGACGTATCCCTGCGCAGCGGCAAGGCGATATGGGAAGCCTTGTTGGCATTAGGTTATGAGGCGCAGGCCCTGGATTTCAACAGAACAGCCATCAGGGACATCATTGACTATAAACCTGATCTGGTTTTTATCGCGCTGCACGGCAAATATGGGGAAGACGGAACCGTACAAGGGTTGCTGGAAAGTCTGCAGATCCCCTATACCGGCTCAGGTGTGGCAACCAGTGCCATTTGCATCGATAAAGTATTGAGCAAGAGAATTTTCACTTCAGAGGGAATTCCGAATGCAGCTTATCAAATTATAAATCGTCCCGAGCTTGACCAGCCGGATGTTATTCGTGAACAGCTGCTCACCAGGATTGGACTTCCTCTGGTTGTCAAAGCCGCAACGCAAGGCTCAAGTATCGGCACTTATATTATCAAAGATGAAAAGGAAATCATAACTGCGATCGAAAAAGCATTTCAATACAGCCGTGAAGTTCTGGTTGAAGCGTTCATTGATGGGCAGGAATTAACGGTAGCCGTCATTGGCAATAACGAGCCGCAGGTATTGCCGCTGATCGAAATCACTTCCGCCAATTCTTTTTATGATTATGAATCCAAATATACCAAGGGCATGTGCGAACACATTATTCCCGCCCGGATAGGGGAGGATAGTGCGGCGAAAATTGTCAGCATCAGCCAGCAGGTTTATAAACTGATGGGTTGCCAGGGTTTTGCACGAATTGATTTCATATTGGATAAACAGGGTCAACCGTTCGTTCTGGAAGTAAATACAATCCCGGGCATGACTGAAATGAGTCTGGTTCCTGATGCCGCCAGAGCGGCGGGCATAGAATTCAATGAGTTGGTTGAAATCATTGTGAACATGGCTTTGGCGAACCATTCATAAAAGCAGGAACTAGTTACTGCTTTAGCGAACTATACATTCAAATAACAATAGCCAAGAGGTTTGCGATGACAAATTTTTTACCTGCAGGAATCATCAATGAAACCATCAGCGATATAAATCAAAAAGCAAGAGAAATGAAAACGCTCTTGGCAGATAATCGTCTGGACGATGTAAAAAAGGTCCTGAACGAACTGGAAGAGATTGCTCTTGATCTATGGGTCTTTATTGAAAGATTCCAATGCGAACCTCTTATTTATACCGGACCGGGTAAAACTGACGAGGTTATTAAGCGTCTGGAATGGGCGCTGGCTTTTTCCGAAGAAGATATCGAACAATTGCTTAAAACCTTAAACAACAAGAAAAAAGCATGATTCCAATACAATTGCTCAAACAGCAGATGCCAATTAAAGATGCCTTGGATAGTTTTTGAGGCATCTTTACATTTTTACATTTTCCGAGGAACCCCCTTGACAAACGTATGCTGTCTCATTTAGATATTTGTTTAGTATTTTATCAAAAAGCAATTTCCGGTCGTAATTCGCACCGATAAAATTATTCTTATATTCTAAACTTATGTTTAGTCATGTTTTTCGGTAAGTTTCCACTTTTCTACAATATATTTAGGAGGGATTCTGTGCAAAACGAAAACAAAAACAACCGTAATTCCATGAAGCTTTTCATCCTCTTTTTATTAATCGCAGCCTTTTCGATTTTCAGCAGTTATTATGTGGACTGGCTCTGGTTTTCTTCGCTCCATTATGAAAATGTTTTTACGGTAACCCTTTTAAGCAAAATATTGCTCTATGTTGGCGTGTTTGTCATTGCATTTTTATTTGTCTGGCTGAATCTGCAATTAACCCGCAAATTTAGAAACAAGGATGAAGTGACGCGTCCACAAATTGATCCTGATAATGAAGTGATTTTTCTTCATCCTGAATCATCTCCCTGGCAGCGTTTTTTGGAAGGCCAGACTTCCCGTTGGACTTTTCTAGTGATTGGATTAGTCGTTGCCTATATGGTCAGTGCTTCCACGACGGATCAATGGATTGTTGTACAGCAGTTCCTGCATCGAACCACGTTTGGCAATGTTGACCCGGTTTTTAGCAAGGATATAGGATTTTATTTCTTTCATCTGACCTTTTATCAGTTTGTTTATCGTACGCTGATGCTAATGCTGGTCATGAGTACGATTGTTGTCGCGATTCTTTATGTAATTGGTTCCACTTCCGAGTTATTTGCACTTGACTGGAAAAAATTCACTACCGCTAAAAGCCATGTGGTTATCCTCCTTTCTGCTATATTCGCTTTAAAAGCCTGGGGCTATCAATTGTCTGCTTATAATGTCTTGTTTTCCAACCAGGGAGTCGTTTTTGGTGCAACCTATACTGATATTCACGCCCGTCTGATCATGTACAAGGTGTTGATGATCATTGCGTTGTTGGTGGCACTGGTGATCCTGGTCAATCTCTTTATAAAGAAAATGAACTGGATTATCTACAGTATTACCGCCTGGTTTGTAGCGGCCGTTTTACTGGGAGGAATCTATCCCGGACTGACCCAGAAGTTTATCGTCCAACCGGATGAATTTAATAAGGAAAAACCCTATTTGGAGCGGGCGATTGCCTTTACCCGGGCGGCCTACGAACTGGATACCGTGGACAACAAGGAATTTAATATTGAGTATGACCTGACCATGGATGACATCAATGACAATCGAGCCACCGTTGACAACATCAGGCTATGGGACTGGCAGCCACTCAAGGACACATATAAAAATCTGCAGGAGCTGCGCCCGTACTATATATTTAATGATGTTGACATCGACCGGTATACCGTTGACGGACGTTATCGCCAGGTCATGCTCTCCGCCCGTGAAATGGAGGATATTTACAAGAGTGCGGAAATGAGTCCCCAGGCGAAAACGTGGATCAACCAAAGACTGATGTATACACACGGTTATGGGGTTGTCATGAGCCCGGTTACGGAAATCGCGCAGGAAGGATTTCCGAAGTTTTATATACAGGATATTCCGCCAATGTCCAATGTTGATATTAAAATAACCAAACCGGGGATTTATTTTGGTGAAAAAACCGATACTTATGTAATTGTCAATGGCAAACAAAAAGAGTTTGATTACCCGGTAGGGTCTGAAAACGTTTACACCAATTATGAGGGCAATAATGGCATCCGCATCAATTCCTTTTTCCGTAAATTATTGCTGAGCTGGGAATTAAAAGACTACAAAATCATCCTGGCGACCAATATTACCAACCAAAGCCAGGTACTGATGAACCGCAGCCTGTCGGAACGGGTGAAAAAAGTTGCACCGTATTTGGCCTATGACGGCGATCCTTATATCGTCATTAATGATGACGGCAAACTTTACTGGATGCTGGATGCCTACACCTATTCCAGCAAGTATCCTTATTCACAGCCTTTTGATGATTACGGTCACAATTATATCCGCAATTCTGTCAAAATTACCTGTGATGCCTACACAGGCGAGTTGAGTTTTTATATGGCGGATGAGAATGATCCGATCATCAAGACATATCAGCAGATTTTCCCGCAATTGTATAAATCCATTGCCGAAATGCCGGCAGGATTGAAATCCCATATTCGCTATCCGGAAGATCTGTTCAGCATTCAAGCTGATATCTACCGCAGTTTTCACATGAGCGACCCCTGGGTCTTCTACAATAAGGAAGACAGTTGGGTGGTTCCCCAAGAAATCGTGGAAGGTGAAGAGCAGCCCATCAGTCCCTACTATATCATCATGCGTCTGCCTGGTGAGGAAAAGGAAGAATACATTCTGATGATGCCTTTCTCTCCTAATGGACGCAATAATATGATTTCTTGGATGTGCGCTCGTATGGACGGGGATAACTACGGAAAGAAACTGGTCTACCGCTTCCCCAAACAAGAAACGGTGTACGGACCCATGCAGATTGAGTCGCGCATCAATCAAAATACGGAAATTTCAAGTCAATTGGCGCTCTGGAACCAGCAGGGTTCCAGTACCTATCGGGGCAATATTCTGGTCATCCCGATCAACAACTCGATTTTATATATAGAACCGCTGTATCTCCAGGCCAAGGCCAGCAAAATGCCGGAATTGAAACGTATTATTGCTGCCTATGGGGATACCGTGGTGATGGAAACCAGTCTGGAAAATGCACTGGTAAAAGTCTTTGGCGGAGAGTTTAACAAGCCTGATGTAACCAAACCAACCACTCCGACAGAAGAACCTGATACAAGTCCTTCAGTCGACACCAGTGAATTGGCCAAAATGGCACGACAGTATTATGATCAGGCCAATGAAGCACTCAAACAGGGCGATTGGGCTGGATACGGTGAAAATATCAAAAAGCTGGATGAAATCATCAACCAACTGCAGACATCAATCTAAGCGTTGAAGCTTTGGGTTTGATTCGGAGGAGAGGGGGATCGCCGTATGCTGCAAAAAATCACCGACCAATTGTATTTTTTGCTGAGTGAAACCGGTTTCACCTATTGTAATTGCATATTGGTCGAGGATGATGTTCGAGCCATTTTGGATACCGGGGCGGACAATAAATCAATACAATCCATACACCCCGAGAAAATCGACATGGTTTTAAATACGCATCATCATTATGACCATACCCGCGGGAATCAATTTTTTCCCGACGCCCGTCTGTATATTCATGCCCTGGATTACTCTCCCTTGTCAAGCCGGGATGATTATGTCCATTTTAATTCCATTGACATGTGGGACACCTTGATGCCTGACCATGATTATAACGCAGCGGCAAACTTGATGGGCATTGATGAAGCCGATGTGGAAAGAAACATGCGTGTCGATCAGGTGTTCAATCATAACCAGGTGATCGATTTTGGTCATACCAAAATGGAGGTCATTCATACTCCCGGACACTCTGCCGGACACTGTTCCTTCTGGTTTCCTAATGAGGAATTCCTGTTTACCGGGGACATCTGTCTGACTCAGGCAGGCCCATGGTACGGCGAGGTATATGCCAATCCGGACGATATGATCAAATCCATCGAACGGTTGATCGAGCTAAATCCTCCCCGTATGACCTCCTGTCACATCAACGAGATCTGTTATGATTGCCGGCATCGTTTGACGGAATTCCGCGACCGGATTTACAAGCGCGAGGAGCGAATCTTTAAATCGCTCCAGCGGCAACCGGTCGATTTGCACCAATTGGCCGGACAAAAATTGATTTACCGCATGCATCCAACGCCTTTTGTACTCTTCTGGGAAAAATGCATGCTGCTGAAGCACTTGCACAGTCTGCAGCAAAAAGGTTTAATTGAAAACCTGGAAAATGGTTTGTATAGAGCCTTGTAAGGGAGATCTCAGGATGGAAGGTTTGAAAATTGTCTGTTTGGGCGACAGCATTACGTATGGATGGCCATGGGGACCCGAAATCTCCTGGACCACCATGTTGGCCAGGGTGATTGACGCCGAGGTGATTAACCAGGGCATCCCCGGCAATACGACCTCGCAGATGATGGAGCGGTTTGACCGGGCAGTCCTTGCCCATCATCCCACTCATGTAATCATTATGGGCGGGATCAATGATATTGTCTGGCAGGAGAGCTTTGACAGGATCGTCTGGAATCTGCGCTCCATGGCAGAGAAAGCTGCCGAACACGATATCAAGGTGGTATTCGGCATGCCTACCGCAGTTGACGATGATTATCTCGAAAAACTGACCCAACGTATCCGCAATTGGATAAATACACATGCTGACCAGCACGGTATACCGGTCATCAATTTTCATCAGGCGTTTTACAACCAGGAAGGAAAGATTCTGAACCAACTTTTGGCGGCAGATGGGGCACATCCTACCCAGGAAGGGTATCAAGCGATGTTTGCACAGATCGATACGAGCATTTTTACATGACTTTATACCAGCTCCGGCACTTCTTCTGCCGGCAGCGGAACAACCTGCAGCACCTTCTCATCCCCCGACAACCGGCTGATCTTTATATTGGCGGTGTTTTCCTGCCGGGCATCACTGTAACGTGCGATGATGCGAGCCGCCAGGCTCAGCTGGGCGGTGCCTTCCCCTTGCATTAACCGCAACAACCCCAATGGGCCAGGCCGGTCATAGACTTTGATGAGATAATCATCTTCCCGGGCCAATTCCTGCAGTCTTACATTTTCATTATGGTTTCGACCAATAACCAGCAGTTGATCTTCATCCAAATACAAATGCCGTCCTATTTTCAATACTTCTGTATCCTTGGCACTGGCTGCGGGGTTAATGTTCAGAAGCAGACGTAACCTCCTGGCAAAGTTCTCCTGGGTCAACAGACATCCGCCGGCCGGGCTGGGATAGTCTTTTATTGCGTAATGCTCTGCCAGTTGCATTTGCCTGGTGCGGCTGCGTCCGCTGATATCGAGCAAACGTTCACGATCCACCCAGCCTTCTTTTTCGGGCAGAGTAGGAGGGAGCAGTTTGGCCGAAAGAGGCCGCAAGATAAGGCCAGCGTTTCCGGATAGTTTGCTGACTGCATTCAATGAGGATTTGGTTTGGCTCATGGGACGCTGCCCCAGAACCTCTCCGGAAATAAGGAAACTGGCTCCAAATTCCTGCAAATACCGGGCAGCCATTTTAAACATATAAGCATGACAATCGATACAGGGATTCATGTTTTTCCCGTAGCCATAGACAGGATTCTTTAAAACCTCCATGTAATCCGGCCCGATATCAAAAGAATGATAGTCGATTCCCAAATCCCTGGCCGCCATCATGGTTCGTTCTTCTGCCCCAAAGAATGGCGTGACAAAATTAATGCCCACCACATCGATTCCCTGATCTTTGATGACACATACCGCCAACTGTGAATCCAGACCACCCGAAAACAGACTGATTGCTCTCAAATTCATCACTTCCCTTGATGCTGGAGATATTCTTCATCATTCCAGACTTTAATACCCTGTTTTCTGAATAGGGCAGCGGTCACCCCGTCACCGGGAATCAAATGCCCGGAAAAGGTACCGTCATATATTTTGCCAACCCCACAGGACGGGCTGCGACGTTGTAAAACAGCTTCCTTTATTCCCGCCATTTGCATAATCGTCAGGCATTCTTGGGCACCTTTGACAAAAGCAACGGTTACATCTTCACCCGCTTTATTGATCACTCTCGCTTGCCCATAGAGTACATCGGCACCAGTACCACCTACGATTTCACAAGCATGGCGCGGGGTCGTCAATCCTCCCAATTGTTCAGGACAAAGGGGCAATACCTGCCCGGCCCGCATTTCTTTGACGAATTCCTCACAGCGATTGCTGGCTCCATTATATTTGCAATTAATTCCGCACAAACATGCGCTTACTACTCGCATATAATCATCTCCCAACTTTTTTATAGTATATATTATTCCGGTCAAATTCAAGTCATGGCAAGCAAGAATGGTGCGTTTGGTGAACAAAGAGCGGACCGCATTCATATTGTAGGGTAAGAAAAAAGCAAATGGAGATATGCAATGCAAGCGGATGCGCATATACGCCTGATCGGAAACGCCCGGCTGCCCGTTGATACGCTAGCTTTTTCCGAAGACTGTTCTTCACGGCTGGCTAAATTCGCCGCGGAAAATTTGGTACTATACCTTGGTCAATCACATGCTGGCTTCAAATTGGTCACCGATCCCGGTCTGTCTGCCGGTACTGTGAAAATGAATCCCACCCTCATGCACTCTTATGGGCTCCACAGCAATCTGTCCTATGCCATTGCCCATCAGCGCAAGGGTATCCGCCTGGGTCCCTATATCGGCATTTCGGCCAATTTCCAGCCAGATAAAAACAAACCCTTTGGGAAACAGTCTCTTTTTATCCGCCAGTTGATTGAGCAGGCTCAGTCCATGGGAGCCATCTGTTTTGCATTTCGGCCCCAGGACGTGAATTTCGGCCAAGCCAGTATCAAGGGATACACTTGTCAGGGATATCAATGGAAAAAGCGCTTGTATCCTCTTCCTGATGTTATCTATCCCCGCTGCCATAGCGGCATAACCCAGCAGGCCATGCGGCAAAAACTAAGCAACCGGGGAGTACGCTTTTTAAATCCTCCGGGAATAGGGAAGTGGGGAACGTATAAAGCATTGCGGTTCAATTCCCGGCTTCACGATTACTTGCCGTATACTTGCCCAATCAATCATCCGGCTGACTTAAAAGCCATGTTAAACAAGTATTCCTGCGTTTATTTAAAACCCATCACCGGTTCCCAGGGTAAAAATATCATTCGCATCAATCATCAGCCTCGAGGCTCCGGATATGAATACCAATATCGAATACAACAGCGTCAGATTCATGGCACTGCTGCCAGTCTGGAGAAACTTGTGCAGGATTTGCGCTGCCTGCTGAACAATCGCCGCTATTTGGTCCAGCAGCAGATTGATCTGTTACACCTGGACGGGTGCATTATGGATTTGCGGGTCATGGTGCAAAAAAACCGGAGCGGCAGCTGGATAATCACGGGCAAGGTTTTTCGCATTGGCGAACCCGGTTCGATTACCAGCAATATTTCTGGCGGTGGGCGCGTCGGGAAGGCTCAGCAAATGCTGGAAAAATTTTTCGCGCCAACAAAGGTCCGGGAAATCCTCGTCCAGATTGATTTTCTTGCATTGGAAACAGCCCGTACCATGGAGACCCGACTTGGCCCTATTGGGGAACTGGGCATCGACATCGGCGTCGATAAAAACGCTATGGTATGGCTCATCGAGGCCAATCTGAAACCTGCCCGCAGCATATTCAATCTTTTAGAGGATTACGAAACAAGAATTCTATCTGTGCGCCGACCAATCGAATATGCCTTTTTCATGGCAGGTTTTTAACCTATTTTAAAGGACGGTGAAAATTGATGCAAATCAACATTACCAATCGGCTTTATCAAAATATG
>DAOTHZ010000028.1:0-25240 GCA_035447945.1 Syntrophomonas sp. | reverse complement strand
GCCGAGGCTGACAATATTGCCTGGCATGGATTGATCATCGCTGTGATTTACGGAGTTTTCTTTTCCTGGCTGGGACTGGTCAACCTGGAGAGGTTGTTGCTGGGCTTCGGCTGCAGTCCGGAAAGCCTGGCTGATACTGCATCATCACGCCCGGGCACTGATCACCCTCTTTGCTCGTGATCCGCTTCTGATCGATAGGGGCGTTGATTGCCTGCAACTGGCGACCCTTTTTTTACCGGTGATGGGACCGATTATTGTTCTGAGCCATGTGCTGCAGGCTTTGGGCAAAGGGACTGCTGCCATGTGGCTTTCGCTGTTCAGACAATTGGGCATCTTCCTGCCGGCTTTGATGATTCTGCCCCACTTTCTGGGGCTCCAAGGGGTATGGTTGGCCTTTTCCCTGACGGAATTATTGTCGGCCCTGTTGGCCGTCGTCTTTTTTGTCAACCTGTGGAAACAATTGCAGGAGCGCCGGCGTTATACTTTCTTAATGCTGCGGCGCCGGGGATATTTTAAAGAACGCTTTCTTTCCTGGCTGAAATGGTGAACCGGGTTACCCGGTGTAATAATAAAGCTTTCCGTTTTCCACCTGATAAACCAGCTGTTTTTGATCATATAAATAGGTTATGATCGCGCTGACGGTCGAGAGGGAGAAATAATATTCCTTAAAGTCCAACGGCAGATCTCTTAAAATACTGATTTCTTCCAGCAATTCTTCCCGGGTCTTGGGCTGACTTAAAATTTCCCGGGCCAGTTCAATAGATTCCAGCAGAAGGGAGCGGTTGAGGTCAACCAACTGCAGCAACTGTGGTTGGTCATAGACAGTTTCCGCATGCCCCAGTACAAAATGGTCGTATTCCAACCGAGACAGGGTTTGGTAGGTCTCCAGTTGGGCGGCGATGTCAAACAAAAACGGCAGACTGTATTTGCGCAATTTCTCTGCACTGAAGAGGGCATCGCCCAGATAACATACCCGATCGCGGGTAGCCAGGCCGATTTGACCGGGGCTGTGCCCCGGCAGGGAATGAATTTCAAATTTTTCGTCATTTATTCTGCAGGTTCCGGGAACAAGCGTGTCAGTTACCGTGAGGGCAGGATTTTTGCTGAAATGGCGGCGCAGTTCATGCGGTGCCTGTCCGCCGTACAGGAGGTTGCTGAACAGGTGGTTATCTTCAATGAATTGTTTTTCGGTGGCTGAAGTGAGAATTTCCAGTCCGGGTGACCGCTCCTGAAAATATCCGTTTCCACCGCAATGGTCGATATGATTATGGGTGTTGACGATATATTTTACGGAAAGCTTTTGTTCTTTTATGATTTCGTCGATCCGTCTGGCTTGTTGTTTGTTGTCGCCGCAATCCACCAGCAGGGCATATTTGTCTTTAAATTGAAAAACCCCGATATTGGCCGGGGCAGGAATATAATAACTGTTGCCATTGATTTTTACCAGTCGCATGATTTGCCTCCCGACATTGCAGTTGCATGTATGTTTCCGTTCCTACTTGGGTAAAACTATGCTATAGCCAATGAATGCTAGCATCAATAAAAGGAGGTTTCTCTATGGTTCACACCATCGTTCGGTTTGTTGTCTCGGCTATTGTGCTGCTGCTGATCAGTTATCTGCTGCCCGGCATCAGAGTATCAGGTTTTTGGGGGGCATTGATAGCTGCCGTCGTTATCGCCATCATAGGCTACCTGATAGAAATGGCTCTGGGCGAGAACGTATCCCCGCGCAGCCGCGGTATTGTTGGATTTGTTGTCGCAGCCGCGGTCATTTACCTGGCGCAGTATATCATTCCCAATTATTTGTCCGTATCTTTGCTGGGAAGTTTGCTGGCAGCTTTCGTAATCGGTCTGGTAGATGCCTTTATCCCTACCGAACTAAGGTAACATGGCAAAAAGTGTATCGTTGCCGGGATTTGCCCCTGCCACTGGATAGCGGCAGGGGCTTGGTTTATATTTCTGAAAGGATTTCCCGGGCGGAAACAACTCCCGATACGCTGGCTTGAATTAATCCGCGAGTCACGCCGGCCCCGTCGCCACTAGCCCACAACCCTTCAATACAGGTTTTTAGGCTGCTGCTTAATTGCGGACGGGCTGAATAAAACTTGGTTTCAATGCCGTACAGAAGGGTATGATCTGCTCCCAGACCGGGGATTGCTTTGTCAAGCGCTTCCAGACATTCTTTGATGCCGACCATATAACGATGGGGCAATACCAGCGACAAATCGCCGGGTACTGCCGCCTTAAGGGTGGGTTCGACGAGGCCTTTGGCGATACGGGCTTTAGTGGAACGTCGGCCGCGTTTCAAATCTCCAAAACGCTGCACGATAATCCCCCCACTCAGCATGTTGGCCAAACTGGCAATACAACGTCCATAAATGATCGGCTGATTGAAAGGCTCGGTAAATTCCTGGCTTAGAAGCAGCGCGAAATTGCTGTTGTTGCTTTTGCTTCCTGCATAAGAATGACCATTGACGGTGATGATTCCATTGGTGTTTTCCATGACCACGTGTCCATTGGGATTAACGCAGAAAGTTCTGACCAAATCATCAAATTCCTTGGTATTGTAGACGATTTTCGGTTCATAGACTTTATCGGTAAAATCCTGCATGGTAACCGCCGGCAGTTCAACTCTGACACCGATATCAACCTGGTTGTTGCTGAGCGGAATTTTCAGTTTCAACATCTGCTCGGAAAACCATTGCGCCCCATCGCGGCCAGGCGCGCAGATGATGCGGGGGGCATAATAGCTGCCGCGTTTGGTCCGTACCCCTTTCGCCCGATGTCTTTCCACCAAAATACTTTCCACGGCTTCCCCGGTTTTAATGGTGATATGCGGATCCAGTTCGGTTTTTAAATTTTGCAGTACCTTCAGAGTGTTGTCGGTGCCCATATGTCTGATCCGCGCGGGCAGGAGTTTTAAGTTGGCACGCGCCATGTGCAGACGCATGGTTTCGAATTCTTCTTCATTTTGTCCGTAGACGGTGTCCGATGCGCCATGTTGGAGATAGACCTGGTCGACATATTCGATCAATTCGGCCAAACGTTGTTTGCCGATATAATCACTGAGCCAACCCCCGAATTCGGTGGTCAGGGTGAGTTTGCCGTCAGAAAAAGCACCGGCGCCGCCCCAACCGCTCATGATTGAACAGGGTTGGCAATGGATACATTTATCTGCGCCTTCGCTGACCGGACAGCTGCGTTTGTCCACCAAACGTCCCTTTTCCAGGAGCAGCACCTTGGCGGAACTGTTGCGGCAAAGCTCCCGGGCGGCAAAGATTCCTGCGGGACCTGCTCCAATAATAATTACGTCATAACGGTCGGTCATAGCATAGCGCCTCCTTCATCAAACGTCTGCAACAGACGAATATTATTACAGTCTATGAAACCTATCCGGATAGATTATACCATATTCATAAATTTGTCGGTCTTTACCTTCAGATGGATACTGGCATAGGATATAATAACCATAACAGGCAGTAAAATATACAGGGAGCAGTAAACGATGGCACAAGCACGAGGAATATATTACTTTTGGGGTGACGAGCCTTACCTGATCGAGCAAAAGATTAAGGATCTGCTTGCCCGCATTCAGAAAGAGAACGGTGAAGAACCGGAAGTTGTGCGATTGGACGGGGATGAAATGAGTTCCCGTGAATTGGGAGAAACCCTGCAAGCCAGCAGCTTGTTTTCGTTCGCGCGGGTGGTGATCATCAAGAATCCTGCTTGGTTGGGAAAAAATAGCCGTAAAGCCAAAAAAGCAGAAGAAATTGCGCATCTGCTGGAGGACTATTTGGTCTCGAACCCCGTTGGACAGACGTTGGTTATCTGTGCCGCCGAGCATGTTGCTGCCAACCCGGTTGCCAAGATATTGAGCAGACAGGCCCAAGGGGAAAACATTAAAGCGCCCGGTGCCAAGGCTTTGGGGGATTGGATCAAGGAAAAGTGCAACCAGCTAGGTTTGACCGTAGAACCGGCTGCCTTGAATCTGTTGGTTTCCAGCGGACAGGATATGTATTATTTGGAGAACCTGATCGAAAAAGTTTCGTTGATCGTTAAAAACGGCAGTATCAAAGTCTCCGATCTGAACGATGAACTGGATAGCCGCCAGGAAACAAGTATTTTCAAACTCACTGACGCACTTCTAAACCGGAACACGGCTGCTTCCCTGGAGGCTTTTCAACAATTGCAGGAACAAGGTCAGCCCTATTTGCTCATGCTGCATATGATCACCGGACAGCTGGTGACCTTGGCAAAGATCAAGTTCTGGCAGGAAGCTGGCTATTCATTCAATCAGATCGCAGAAATGAGCAAACAGAAAGATTTTGTCATCCGTAAAATGCAGGAAAAAAGCAGCCGTTTTTCTGCCCAGGATATTCAAGCCCTGTTCAACAAGCTGCTGGAGGTAGATATCAGTATGAAAAACCAGAGCAAGGATCCTCGTTTGCTAATGGAGATCCTGATTACCGACTTCTGCCAGCGATAACAGTGCGTCAGCGCACCGCGCCATAAAAGCAGCAGAAAAAATGAAAACCTGTCTGTAGACAGGTTTTTTTGATGCTAATTGCCGGTCAGGCTGTTGAATTTTTTGGCTAAAGCTGATTTCTTGCGGGCAGCGGTGTTTTTATGCAGAACACCTTTGGTAACGCTTTTATCTATCAGAGAGGTTACTTTGATTAAGTCTTCTCTGGCTGCGTCAACATTATCCCCAGTCAATGAAGCTTCATAATGCTTGATGCTGGTTTTCAGCTTGCTCTTCTGGGCTTTGTTTCTGAGTCGATTGTCTTCTGCTATACGGGCTCTTTTAGCAGGTGTTTTACTTTTGGCCACCATTTCACCTCCTTGGATATGTAAAGCTAACAGAACTACTATATCACTATGTTATTTAAATTGCAATAAAAGTCTGAGGCAAATATGGATAGCCTCTTGCCCACGGGAAAAACTATATCATGAAAAGGGTTTCCCGGCAAGAACGGTGGACAATTGAGATGCAAGCGGTTCTATGCCTGGCCAGCCTGCCATAGTATATAGCAGTGAAGGCTCAATGGGGTGGACAGGGATGAGACAAAAGCATTTAAAATCTTTTTTAAAAGGGTTACTCCTGATTCAACTTTTTATACTGTCTGTGGCGGCAGGACTGACGGTGGATTTTCACCGCGGATTTGTGGATTTTCTGCCCCGGCTGCGGATCATCAAAGTCAGTGTGCCTTTTTCCGGGATAGCCATCAACCAGCATCAGGCCGAATGGTTGTTGGGGGAAACCTGTTTGTCGATGCTGGGAACGGAACATTTTGTCGATTGGGGAGCAGAGCAAATGCAGACCGCCAGTATTGCAGAAAACATGATCGATTCACATATGCAAGTACTGGCCTATGCCACACCGGTGGCTGCGCCAGTCGTTGAACCGGCTTTGCCGCAGGACGTTTCCTCTGACCAGGAGGCAGTTCCTTCCAGGGAGCAGGAAGAAAAAACTGTCGCCGAAGGGTTGTTTCGAGGCAAAAAAGTATTGATTTACTGTACCCACAGTGCGGAAAGCTACATACCCGACAGCGGCAAGGCCCGTCTGGACGGAAAACGTGGTTTGATAAACAAGGTGGCTGAGAATTTGCAAAAAGCGCTCGTGCAGCAGGGCTTGCCGGCTGAATTTGTCAATACGATTCATGATTATCCTGATTATGACCAGAGTTATACCAATTCACGCAAGACGGTCAAGCAGATTCTGCAGACGGATAAGGAGATCCTGGCGTTGTTCGATGTTCATCGCGACAGTTTGCCGGGTACAACCAAAGCGCCTACCATTACAGCAGACGGACGTAAAAGTGCCCGCGTTCTCATCATCGTGGGAACGGATGAACGCAAACCTCATCCTGAATGGAAGAAAAATCTGGCTTTTGCCCAGGCTCTACAAGCCCAGGGGGAAAAGATGTATCCTGGTTTGATTAAAGGGGTTACCACAAAAGCCGGGACATACAACCAGGAATTTCATTCCCGGGCCTTGCTTTTGGAATTGGGCAGCGATTATAATACTTTGGAGGAAGCCAATTATGCGGCTGAATTGTTTGCCGATGTCATCATTCAGGTCTTGAAGGAGGAAATCCAGCCTCAATGAATAAAATCTTCAGTTCCCTGCTGATTATCATTGTCCTTGGTCTGGTCATTGCCGGTCTGAATACCAGCAGTGAAGGGATCAGCAGCCTTACCGCGGAGCAGCGTAAACCGGTGCTGGGTTTACAGATCGAAAAACAGCAGATCAACATTATTGCTTTGGGAGAAGAATATCACCTGACACCGGAGGGCATCAGTAAAACCGGGCAGACCGTGCTGCGGGATGTCAGACAGCAATACTGTTCCTGCGTTGATTATCTGCAGAAGATCGTTACCATTTTCGACGTTTTGTTTTTACAATAAACTGCCGATGACAGGGGTCCGGGCTCCTGTCATTTTTTTCATTTCTTTACGTATACCGTTATAATATTGTTCATCTCACAATGGCTCATGACAACAGCCGTCGCCAAGGGAGTTGAAAAGATTGACAAATGCCGGCGCTACCATCGCCCGAGCCGCCCTTTTCATGATGCTCATGACCGCTGTAGCAAGAGTTTTGGGGTTTGCCCGGGAAGCGGTTATGATGACCCTGTTTGGCCAGAATTATCTGACGGATGCGTATCGGGCTGCTTTTTCCATCCCGGATTTTATTTATTTGCTGTTGGTAGGAGGAGCGCTTAGCGCCGCACTGATTCCGGTATTCACAACTTATCTCAGCAACGGCCGGGAGGAAGAGGGATGGGAAGCGGTCAGTGTAGTTTTTAATTATATCGTCTTGCTGCTGCTGGTGTTGATTGCCGCAGCTTATTTCTTTACTTCGCCGCTGATCAAACTGTTGGCTCCCGGACTTCCGCCGGCCTATGCTGCGATGGCGGTTAGTCTTACCCATATCATGTTTATCCAGACTTTTTTTATGGCGTTGAGCGGCATCTCGCAGGGCATTTTGAATTCCTACAATCAATTTGCCGCCCCGGCGTTGGGCAGTGTTTTATACAATCTTTTCATTATTATATTGGGAATTGCTTTGTTTCAGCAGTTGGGTATCCGTGCTTTTGCAATAGGTGTGGTGGTCGGCGCGGTTTTTAATTTTGCGGTGCAGATTCCGGCCTTGCGCCGGGTGGGGGTTCATTATCATTTTACTTTTAATTGTAGAAATCCGGGGTTTGTGAAGATCATGATTTTAATGATCCCAGTCCTGTTGGGGTTAAGTGTTGCCCAGCTGAATCTTTTTGTGACCCAGAATCTGGCTTCGTCGGTTGGTGCGGGCATGATCAGCGCCTTGAATCTTGCGCAGAAAATCATGAACCTGCCGGTCGGTATTTTCGGCGCAGCCATCGCTACAGCAGTTTTTCCTACCTTGACTGCAATGACTGCCCGGGGTGACATGGCTGGTTTTCGTCGTCACAGTTCGCTGGGCCTGCGCGCCATCTTCCTGGTTACAATTCCCTCGGCGTTTGGTCTGGCAGCGATCGGTGAACCGTTAATCAAGCTTTTGTTCCAGCAGGGTCAGTTTACAGCGGCCATGGCGCACACGACTTTTCAGGTTTTATTATACTTTTGTGCAGGATTGGCTGCTTACGCGGGAATAATGGTTTTAAACCGAAGTTTCTACGCCATGAAGGATACCCTGACTCCGCTCATGGCTGCTGGTGCAACCATTGTTTTAAATGTTGTACTTTCGCTGTATTTGTCAGGCCTTATGGGAGTAAAAGGGTTGGCGCTGGCGATTTCTCTGGCCGGCATTTTTAATTGCCTGGTTTTGGCGGCTGCCTTGCGATTGAAAGCCGGCCCAATTGGGGGCAGGGTGCTGATGCGCAGTCTGACCGTGGCGCTCCTGGGGTCAACCGCCATGTATTTTGTGGTAAACTATAGTATCCAGTTGCTGCTGCCCTGGTTGCCCTGGGCTGACAAAATGAATCAGCTGCTGGCTGTGACAGCAGGTGTATCGCTCGGAGCTGCGATATACGGGCTGATTATCTATGGCTTTAAAATGGAAGAAACCGAACTGGTTCTGAAGATGGTCAGGCACAGAATTCCCGGATGGGGTGCCAACCAGAGATGAGGGGGATAAATATGGGCGCGGGCAAAGTGATGGCAGCGATGAGCGGCGGGGTTGACAGTTCCGTAGCGGCTTTGCTGCTGATCCAATCCGGTTACCAAGTGGTGGGAGCGACCCTGGAGCTCTTGTCCGACCCGGGGGAGGATAATCCTGCTGGAGGACGTGACGGCTCCGTGGTGGAAGATGCCCGCCGGGTGGCTGACCAATTGGGAATCCCCCATTATGTACTCAATGATCGGGAAGCCTTTGAAAAAAAGATAATTGCCTATTTTTGTGAGGAATACTTGCAGGGCAGGACACCCAATCCCTGCGTCAGGTGTAATCAGTTAATCAAATTCGGGGATCTGCTGCGCCAGGCACAATCAATGGGCTTTGATTACTTGGCTACCGGACATTATGCCCGCATTCAATATGATAGACAGCGGCAGCGCTATCTTTTATATCGTGGACAGGATCGAAGCAAGGACCAGAGTTATTTTCTCTATTTACTGAATCAGGAGCAACTGGCCCACAGTCTGTTTCCTTTGGGGGGATACAGCAAAGCTGATATTAGAACCATAGCCGGGGCAATGGAATTGACCGTGGCTGAAAAAAGCGAGAGTCAGGAAATCTGTTTTGTGACCGATGATGATTATGCCCGCCTGGTAGAAGATCGTTATCCGGGCAGCGCCCGTCCCGGACCGATTCTTAATCGGCAGGGGGAAGTGCTGGGGCAGCATCGAGGCCTCCTTCATTATACCGTCGGACAGCGGCGCGGTCTGCGCTTGGCCCAGGGTTATCCGGTTTATGTGTTGGCCCTTGATTCCCGGCGCAATGCAGTGGTTGTGGGACGCAATGAGGAAGTTTTTGCAAACGGTTGCAGCGTAGTGCAATTGAATTGGATTGCAGTGGAAAACCTGACCCAACCGCTGGAAGTCGAGGCGCAGATTCGTTACAAGGCTCAGCCGACCCGGGCGATGATTCGCCCCCGCCGCGACGGCAGCGTGCAGGTGGAGTTTGGAGAAGCGGTCAGGGCAGTAACACCCGGCCAGGCCATTGTTTTTTATGAGGGCGACGTGGTGGTCGGGGGAGGAACGATTGTCTGAACCAGTTGCCATGACTTGACGACAAAGGATAAGATTGAAGCACCGGGTGGTTTTGCGTTATAATGAATGACAATTGTTTGATACAGCCGGGTAGTTGATTACCAATCAAGAGCAGCCTGGAGGGGTTAGATTGCAGGATATAATAAGAAATTTCAGCATTATTGCGCATATAGATCACGGCAAATCCACCTTGGCGGATCGACTGATGCAATTCACCGGTGCCCTATCGGATCGGGAAATGCGTGAGCAATTTCTGGACAAGATGGACCTGGAACGAGAAAAGGGAATCACCATCAAGCTTCAGCCGGTGCGGCTTAATTACCGGGCCCGGAATGGGAAGACCTATATTTTAAACCTTATTGACACCCCTGGTCACGTTGATTTTTCCTATGAGGTGTCCCGCAGTCTGGCGGCCTGCGAAGGGGCGTTGCTGGTCGTGGATGCTTCCCAGGGAATCGAAGCCCAGACCCTGGCCAACGTTTATATGGCCATGGATCTCAACCTGGAAATCATCGGGGTGGTCAACAAGATTGATTTGCCGGGCGCAGAACCGGATATGGTCAAACAGGAAATGGAAAACGTTTTGGGAATTGACAAGGATGAAATAATTCCCATTTCCGCCAAACTGGGAACCGGGATCGAAGATGTACTGGAAGCGATTGTAGCTCAAATTCCGGCTCCGCGGGGAGATGAAAAGGCACCCTTGCAGGCGTTGGTTTTTGATTCTTATTTTGATGCCTATAAAGGAGCCATTTCCTATATCCGGCTTGCCAACGGGGAATTGCGCAAAGGTGATATGATCCGCATGATGTCCTCCGGCAAGGAGTATGAAGTCATCGAAATCGGCGTTATCTCTCCGTACATGACCCAGGTTGAGGTTTTGCAGGCTGGCGAAGTCGGCTACATGGCAGCCGCCATCAAAAACGTAGCTGATACCAAGGTGGGCGACACCATCACCAACGCCAACCAGCCTGCCGCCAAGCCCCTGTCCGGTTACAAGGAAGTCAAACCGGTGGTGTTTTGCGGACTGTATCCGCTGGAAAACAGTGAATTTGACAAGTTGAGAGACGCCTTGGAAAAACTGAAATTAAATGATGCGTCCCTGCTTTACGAACCGGAATCATCAGATGCCCTGGGTTTTGGTTTTCGTTGCGGGTTTCTGGGGCTGCTGCATATGGAAATCATCCGGGAAAGACTGGAACGGGAATATGATCTCACCCTGCTGGCTACTGCGCCCAGCGTTATCTATCGGATTCAGCTGACAGACGGCAGCGAAGTGTACGTGCAAAACCCCTCCCGCTGGCCTGATGCGCAGAGAATTGAACATGTAATGGAACCTTTTGTCAAGGCTTCCATCATGGTTCCCAATGAATATGTCGGAACAATTATGGAGCTGTGTCAGGAAAAACGAGGCACATTTATCAATATTGAATACATCACGCCACATCGGGTGCTGATCAGCTATTATCTCCCGCTGGCCGAGATTTTGTTCGATTTCTTTGATGGACTCAAATCCAGGACCAAGGGCTATGCCTCCCTGGATTACGAGTTGCATGGCTACCAGCCGTCAGATCTGATCAAAATGGATATTCTCCTGAATGGCGAAGCCGTTGATGCACTCAGCACCATTGCCCACAAGGAAAAAGCCTATTACCGGGGCCGTGCCCTGGTGGAAAAATTGCGCAAAATTATTCCGCGCCAGATGTACGAGGTTGCCATTCAGGCCTCCATCGGCAACCGGGTCATTGCCAGAGAATCAGTTAAGGCCATGCGCAAGGACGTACTGGCCAAATGCTATGGCGGCGACATCACCCGCAAAAAGAAGTTGCTGGAAAAACAAAAAGAGGGCAAGAAACGGATGAAGCAGATCGGACGAGTGGAAGTGCCACGGGATGCTTTCATGTCAGTGATGGACATTGAAAGTGACAAATAACAACCAGGCAGGGATTTACATCCATGTGCCTTTTTGCGTCAGGAAATGCAGCTATTGCGATTTTTATTCCCGGCCGTTGCCCGACAAGGACGATTTGGAACGATATACCAGCAAGCTGCTGCGGGAAATCGAGCAACAGGCTGGCCAATGGGCAAACCGCTGCTTCAGCACCGTTTTTTTTGGCGGCGGAACCCCCAGTCTGCTCGAGCCGGAACAAATCCACAGGATACTGCAGGGTTTGCGGCAGCATCTATCCTTGTTGCCGCAGGCGGAGGTCTCCCTGGAAGCCAATCCCGCCACCCTTGATGCCAGCCGACTGCAGGCCTTGAAAAGTGCCGGCCTCAATCGCATCTCCCTGGGCGTACAGAGCTTTCGCGATGAAGAACTGAAAATACTGGGAAGAATCCACAGTGTCCGGGAAGCCCGGCAGGCGGTGGAGGATATTGTTGCGTCTGGGTTTGACAATTTCAATCTGGATTTGATTTACGCCATCCCCGGCCAGAATCTGGACGACTGGCAGTATAATTTACAGTCGGCCGTGAATTGTCAGCCCCGGCATATTTCTGCCTATCTGCTGCAACTCGAACCTTTTGTCCCGCTGGCCAGACAAATCAGTGCCGGAAGGTACGCAGAGACCGGGGAAGATCTGCAAGCCGACATGTATGATGCAACGGTGGACACCCTGATCGGACAAGGCTTTCATCATTATGAGATTTCCAATTTTGCCAAGCCGGGCAGCGAATGCCGGCACAACCTTATATATTGGCAAGCCGGAGAGTATCTTGGTCTGGGAACGGGAGCAGTCAGCTTCCGCGACGGGCAAAGATGGAAAAACCGGGAAACCGTGAGCGGACTGCCAGACGAGTCGGACTCCGGCATGATTGATATTGAAATCCTGGAAAGCATGAACCAGCACGACCGCTTTGTAGATGCCGTCATTTTGGGACTGCGTTTGACGCAAGGCATCTCCAGACAACAATTCATCGAACGGTTCGGTATAGATTTTGCGCAGGAGTATCATGCTATCCTTGAGAAGTTCCGCCGGGATGGCCTGTTAATCATGGAGCAGGATCGTCTATACTTGAGCCGCCGCGGCTATTTCCTGTCCAATCAATTCATGGCAGAACTGTTATAGAAGCCTTCTGTGCCCGCAATCCGCGGAAGGATTGTTGGCTTCGCGAACGATACGACTTGACAAAGATTGGGGCGGATGATATTTTTTAATAAACACCAATTAGCACTCAATGAATGCGAGTGCTAACAGAGCAGGTGGTGAGAAGAATGAACCTGGATGAGAGAAAAAAGCTGATTCTGGAATCAATCATCAAAGATTATGTGGAGACAGCCGAACCGGTTGGGTCGCGCGCCATTGTGAGAAAACACGGACTCAATGTAAGCGCTGCCACGGTACGCAATGAAATGGCTGATCTTGAGGAAATGGGCTATTTGGAGCAGCCCCATACTTCTGCGGGGAGGATTCCTTCTGAAAAAGGTTTCCGTTATTATGTAGACTGGATGATGGAAAAAGAAAGCCTCAGTGATGAGGAAATGGAAGTATTGGATAAGCTATTACATGAAAATCTTCGTGATTGGAGCGATATCGCCCAAGGCGTAGGCAATTTTCTGGCTCAGGTTAGTAATTACACTTCCTTTATTATCGTTCCTTCCATTAAGTTTACTCAATTTCAATATCTGCACCTGGTCCCCGTTCAAGAGGGGCAGGCCTTGGTTCTTGTTGTGACCGACATTGGACTTTTGCTGCACCGCAAGATTGATGTTCCCAAAGGCATCACCGTTAGTGATCTGCAATCGGTAGCCGATGTTTTTAATCAGGTTTTCCGGGGGAAAAGGCTATCAGAAATGAAACGCAGTCATTTGCAGATATTACGGGATGATCTGAAAAATCGACGCCGGGTGATCGACAAGGCACTGGATGCCATTGATAGTCTGCTGGAAAATTCCGGCGAAGAAAAGGTACTGATCAGTGGTGCCCTGAATATATTGAATGAACCGGAGTTCAAGGATCTTTACAAATTAAAGCGCATCCTCACCATCCTCGAAGAGGATGAACTGTTGCGCGATATTTTGCCGGAAAGTATTACCCAGAACGTTGATTATCGTATCGGCAAGGAAAATCAGTCAGAAGATATTCGGGAAATGAGTCTCGTATTTACCGGTTACCAAACCAGTGGAGACATGGGGAAAATGGGCCTGATCGGACCGATCAGGATGGAATACTGGAAAGCCGCTGGAACCCTTGATTCCGTACGGACATTTATTGAAGATTTGTTGAAAAAACGCAATTAAACAGGAGTATGGCATGAAAGACAACCATCTGGTGAACGGTGAAGTGGATCAAAAATTTCAAACGCTGCTGAGCAACGCCAACGCCGCCCGGGTAATATCCCAGGCCATTGAAGGGACGATTGGACCCAAAGGATTGGATATCATGCTGGTCGACAAATTTGGCGACGTGGTGATCAGCAATGACGGGGCGACCATCCTCAAGCTGATGGAAGTCAACCATCCTGCCGCCCGCATGATCATCAACGCCGCCCAAGCCCAGCAGGATGAGGTAGGGGATGGGACCACTACCGCTACTTTGCTGGCAGGCGCCATGATATCGGTGGGGACCGAGCAGGTGCTCAAAGGCGTGCCGGTGACGAAAGTCATTCAGGGCATTACCCTCGGAACCGAGCGTTGTTTGGAAGTGATCGAATCACAGAATGTAAGGATGTTGACCCTGGAAGATGAGAAGCTATTGGATGTCGCCCTCATTGCCGGACGCGGTGATATGGAAGTTGCCCGACTGGTCATTGAGGGTGCCAAAATCGTTGGCGAAGACAAAATGTTTGCTCCGGAATTCAAGTTCTGTGATACCGTCGTAGCCCGGGAAGCGGTGGAAAGCCAGGTGTTTACCGGGGTGCTGATCAACCGGGAACCGTTAAACCAGGAAATGCCGACATCGCTTAAAAAAGCCAAGATCTTGCTGCTCAATGATGCCTTGGCGCCGGAGGCAATTGACAGCGAAGCCCGGGGGACCGAAAATGGATTTCAATATTATCTGCACAGTCAGGAGCAATACCAACAGAATCTACATAAAATCGCTGCCCTGGGAATCAATTTAGTATTGACTGACCGCAGCATTGATGATATCGCCGAACAGATCTTCAGCGACGCCGGGATCATTGCCATACATAGGGTTTCTCGTGTCGAAATGGAGAAGATCGCCAGAAGCAGTGGGGCTCGTAAAATAAAACGCAGCGCGCTGGCCAAAGAAGCAGAACAATTGGAAAAGTATCTCGGCTTTGCCGAAAAAGTTGAGGTCGATCAAAAAGCCGGACATACCTTGATATATCAGGGCAGTGGTGAGAGTATGGCCACGATCTTGATCGGAGCTGCGACAGCGGAACTGGTTGAGGAAAGGGAACGTATTGCCCGCGACGCTGCTGCCGCTGTGCAGGCTGCCCTCCTGAAAGGAGTTGTTCCCGGCGGCGGTTCGATCGAAATCTGGGCGGCCCAGCATTTGAATGAACTGGCCTGGGAATTAAAAGGCATGAGTTCCTATGGCGTGTTGTGTGTAAAAGAAGCACTGCTCAAACCTTTTCATTGTATTGCCCAGAATGCCGGCTTTAATCCTTTGGAAAAGATGGAAGAAGTCGTTGCCGTTCAGATGAAGACCGGTTCAGCATCGGCGGGGATCGACTGCGACAGTGGAGAAATGATCGACACCATGGCATCTGGAATTGTTGACCCGACTTGGGTGAAGATGCATGCCATTAAGACCGCTGCTGACGTAACTGTGGCGATCCTGAAAATTAATACAATTATTAAGATGACAGAAGTTGAGACAGGAAAGCTGCTTGAAATGGAATAGGGGTGATGAAATGAACAACGATAATTCATATGAAGCGCAGGAAATAACGCTGCAAAGTGAAGCTGCCAACGGCAACGAGGAAGTTGTGCAAGAGAATAACGCTTCCGAAAAAAGTGAACTGGAGATACTGCAGGAACAATTACAGAGCAAAACCGAGGAAGCCGGGAAATACTACGACCAGTATTTAAGAAGTCTGGCCGAAGCTGAAAATATAAGGAAACGCAGTCAACGGGACAAGGAAGAATATGTGAAGTTCGCACAATTGTCGATCGTTAAAAAGCTGCTGCCCATCATTGATGACCTGAATCGGGGACTGGAAGCCGCCAGTGCTGCCCAGGATTTTGAAGGGCTAAAAAAAGGAATGGAGATTACCACCCGCAATTTGCTTGATCTGCTTCGTCAGGAAGGGGTGCAGGCCATTGAGTGCGTCGGCAAACCGTTTGACCCCCAGTATCATGAGCCCCTGATGGTAGTCAGCAGTGATGAACATCCGGAAAACACCGTCCTGGAAGAATTGAACAAAGGGTATGTCATGCATGACCGGGTGATCCGACCCAGTCTGGTCAAAGTCAGCGGCAAATAGTCAGATCACAGCCAAACCCGTTGGAGATGGTTGTTATCATAGAACCGGAAACAGCGTAGAGCGGTTTCCAAAATACTTGAGAAAATTTGTGGAGGTGTCCTTGAAAATGGGAAGAGTTGTTGGAATTGACCTGGGTACAACCAATTCAGTAATAGCCATTATGGAAGGCGGCGAGGCTGTCGTTATCGCTAATGCGGAGGGAGAAAGAACCACCCCTTCGGTGGTTGGCTTTTCCAAAACCGGGGAGCGGCTGGCAGGCCGGGTGGCCAAAAGACAGGCCATCACTAATCCAGACCGGACCGTTACTTCAATTAAAAGAAAAATGGGGACTGATTACAAGGTAAACATAGAGGGGAAGACCTATTCTCCGCAGGAAATATCCGCCATGATTCTGCAAAAACTAAAAACCGATGCAGAAGCTTATCTGGGGGAAAAAATCACTCAGGCAGTCATTACCGTACCGGCTTATTTTACCGATTCTCAGCGCCAGGCCACCAAGGATGCCGGCAAGATAGCCGGACTGGAAGTATTGCGGATCATCAATGAACCTACCGCAGCCGCTCTGGCCTATGGACTGGACAAGGAAGAGAACCAGACCATCATGGTCTTTGACCTGGGGGGCGGAACGTTTGACGTATCCATCCTGGACATCGGTGACGGAACTTTTGAAGTCAAGGCGACCAGCGGCAACAACCGCCTGGGCGGAGACGACTTCGATGATCGCATCATCAACTGGCTTAATCAGGAGTTCAAGGCATCCAACGGTATCGATTTAAACAATGACAAAATGGCCATGCACAGATTGAAAGAGGCAGCTGAAAAAGCCAAGCATGAGTTGTCTGGTATGATGAGCACGGAAATCAACATCCCTTATATTACTGCTACCCAGGAAGGGCCGCTGCATTTGGAACGGACGCTCACCCGGGCCAAATTTAATGAGATGACCGCTGATCTGGTTGACAAGACCATGGGGCCGCTCAAACAGGCCATGAAGGATGCCGGGTTAAAACCGGCTGAAATTGATAAAATTATTCTGGTGGGCGGTTCGACCCGGATACCGGCGGTGCAGGATGCGGTCAAGGGATTCCTGGGCAAGGATCCTTTCAAAGGCATCAACCCGGATGAGGTCGTTGGTCTGGGAGCTGCCATCCAAGGCGGCGTATTGACCGGCGATATTACCGATGTGGTACTGCTGGACGTAACTCCGCTGTCGCTGGGGATTGAAACTCTGGGCGGCGTATTTACCCGGGTCATCGAACGCAATACCACCATTCCGACGGAGAAGAGTCAGGTGTTTACGACGGCCAGTGACAATCAGCCTTCAGTAGACATCCATGTCCTGCAGGGTGAACGCAAGATGGCCGAACATAATGTGACCCTGGGCAGATTCCAGTTGACAGGCATTCCGCCGTCACCACGCGGTGTACCGCAAATTGAGGTTAAATTTGATATTGATGTTAATGGCATCGTATCCGTAACAGCCAAAGATCTGGCGACCAACAAGGAACAGCGCATCACCATCACTGCCAACAGCGGTCTGAACGACGATGAAATCGACCGCATGGTAAGAGAAGCGGAACTGCATGCCGAAGAGGATGAAAAACGTTTCAAGGAAATTGAAACCCGCAACGCGGCTGACAGCATGATTTATCAGGCGGACAAGACATTGAAGGACTTTGCCGGGCAGGTTGACGAAGAGGATAAGCGTTCCATCGAAGAAGCCAGGGAAGCCTTGCAAAAAGCTTTGGAAGGCAGTGACATTGATGATATTTCTGCCAAAACCGAAGCCCTGACCAATGCCATCTATGCTGTCTCCGCCAAGGCATATGAAAAAGCCAATCCCGGCAATACGGCCGATGATGGGGTGTTTGACGCTGATTACAATATTCCGGATGAAGACTAGAGCAGTTGCATAGCTGCAGATCAATCAGGTTTAACACGGATGAGCATCGATAAAACCACAGCGCAAGCGGCGGTTGGCTCAATCCGTGTTAGTCTGTTTCAGGAATAGCGCCAGAAAGAGTATTCGGCAGGCAGGAAGGTGGGGAAGAATGGCCGATAAACGAGATTATTATGAGGTGCTGGGGGTATCACGGGATGCGACTCCAGATCAGCTAAAAAAAGCGTATCGCCAATTGGCTAAAAAATATCATCCCGATGTCAACAAGGATGACAAGGATGCGGCAGACAAATTTAAAGAAGTTGCCGAAGCCTACGAAGTGCTGAGCGATGAACAAAAGCGATCGGCGTATGATCGTTTCGGACACGATGCTTTCGATCCAACACGGGGCGGCGCAGGGGGCTTTGGTGGATTCGGTGAAGGCATGGGTGGCTTTAGCGATATTTTCGATCTGCTGTTTGGAACGGCCGGCGGCGGTGGGCAACGCAGGCGCAGTGGTCCGCAGCGCGGCAGCGATCGGGAAGTAAGGCTGGACATCGATTTCGAGGAAGCCGTTTTTGGCAGTGAAAAAGATTTCGACCTTCATCGCGTTGAAAAGTGTGGAACCTGCAAAGGTAATGGAGCAGAACCAGGATCTCCCATAAAAACCTGTCCCCAATGCAAAGGCACGGGTCAGATGCGCAGTGCCCAAAGCACGCCTTTTGGCCGTTTTGAAACGGTCAAGACCTGCAGTCGCTGCCAGGGTGAAGGCAAAATCATTGAAAAACCGTGTTCCGCCTGCAAAGGGACCGGAAAAGTGAAAAAGAAACGCACCATCAATGTAAAAATCCCCGCCGGCATCGATACCGGGGCACGTTTGCGCATGCAGGGCGAAGGCGAACTGGGGAACAACGGAGGTCCTTCCGGCGACCTTTATATTATGATCGTGGTCCAGCCCCATGAAAAATTTGCGCGTGAAGGGTATACCCTTATTACGGAAGTGGAAATTGATTTTGTACAGGCCTCTTTGGGGGCTGAAATAGAAATTCCGTTGCTGGGAGGGATGAGCCATAAACTGGAAATTCCCTCCGGCAGTCAGCCGGGTGATGTGCTCACCATCAAGGGGAAAGGGATTCCACATCTGCAAGGCCAGCGCAATGGTGATTTGAAAGTCTACTTGAAAATAAAGATCCCCACCAAACTCACCAAGCGGCAAAAAGAATTGCTGATGGGTTTTTATGATGATCATGACAATAAAGACGGAAAAAAAGGAATTATCAATAAATTAAAGGATGCCATGGGATAAAGGAGAAATCGATTGAACTGGAAAGAATATGCGGTTATTACAGAAGGCCAGTGTGTGGAAGCCGTAGCCGGCATTTTGCACAACCTCGGTTCGGGCGGGGTCAGCATTGTTCCCGCTCACTCTGATGTAGGGCAAATCATCGCCGGAACCAGCGATATTCCTGCCCTGCCTGCGTATGGGAAACATGATTTGGTCACGGTCAAAGCCTATTTTCCTGAAGCGCGCGATATAGATGCCCAACTGCAGGAAGCATTGTACCGGGTGGAAGAAAATTTTCACGTCGTTTGCCAGTTGCTCCTCAATGAAGTCAAGGAAGAAGACTGGGAAGAGTCATGGAAAAAATATTACCATTGCTTTAAAGTTGGTGACCGTTTGGTGGTCAAACCCTCCTGGGAGGAATATTCGCCCCAGCCCGGTGAGATGGTAATTGAGCTTGATCCGGGCATGGCTTTTGGAACCGGCAGTCATGCCTCCACCCGGTTTTGTCTGCATTTCATCGATGAGCATGTCCGGGGCGGCGAAAGAATCATTGACGCTGGCTGTGGCTCTGGGATTCTGGCCATCGCCGCTGCCAAGCTGGGGGCCGCCCGGGTATTGGCCATGGATATTGATGAACTGGCGGTGAAAATTGCCCGGGCCAATGTGCAAATGAACCGTCAGGAAGACATCATTGCCGTTGAAGTACGTGATATTACCGAAGATCTGGCCGGATTTAAAGCCGACTATATCTTTGCCAATATCACCGCAGAAGTAGTATCGTTGATGATTCCCCGGGCAGCCAGGTTGCTGTCGGCCGGGGCGTATCTGTTTTGTTCCGGGATTATTGAAAGCCGCTGGCCGCAAGTTCGGCAACAGTTGGAAGACCATGGTTTCATCATTGACCGGGTATTACAGGAGAATGAATGGATGGGGATCGCTGCCCGCAGGCAATAGACGTTTTCCCGGGAGGAAAGCCAACCAATATGCATCGTTTTTACGTAAATCCGCAGGAAATCAAGGGGAATCAAGTCCGTCTGGATCAGGAGCAGAGCCGCCATATAGAAAAGGTCCTGCGCTTTGTTCCTGGAGATCGGATTATGGTTTTTGACGGATTAGGGCGGGAATATGAAGTTGTTTTAAGCCGGGTGGTGGCCGGGCAGGCTGAGGGGGAAATCATCCGCAGGCTGCCGGTTGGCGATGAACCTGTCATGCGGGTAAAACTGGTACAGGGTATCGCCAAAGGCGATAAAATGGATTTTATTATTCAAAAAGCGGTTGAACTGGGCGTGGATGCCATCTACCCGTTGAGCAGCCAACATGCGGTGGTGAAGCTGGAGAAAGAGCGAGCCCTGAAAAAACAGGAGAGATGGCGGGTGATTGCCCGTGAGGCTTGCAAGCAGTGCCGCCGCAACCGTATTCCCGAGGTGTATCCGCCGCTTTCTTTGGCGTCCATGCTGGAGATTATTGATGCCCAACCAGCGATTATGCTCTATGAAAACGAAAAGCAACAAGGGTTCAAGGAATTGCTGAAGGAGAAGTGCCCTTACCTGTTGGGGGAACAGGAGCTTTTTTTAATCATTGGTCCGGAAGGCGGTTTTGCTGAAACCGAGGTAGAACAGGCCCGTTCCCAGGGAGTGATGACTGCCGGACTGGGACCGCGCATACTGCGCACCGAAACGGCTGGATTGGCCGCCTTGACCATCGTGTTGTATGAACTGGCTGATCTGGGTTGAAATTGGACAGGATAAACGGGACAAACAAGATGAAGCAGGATAAAGCATGAAAAAAATCGCATTCCATACCTTGGGCTGCAAAGTCAACCAGGTTGATACCGAAGGCTTAATCGAGGATTTCAGTCACCGTGGTTATGAGGTGGTGGATTTTCATGAGATCGCCGATATCTATGTGATCAACAGTTGTACTGTGACCCATGTCAGCGACCGTAAATCACGGGCCATGGTCAGGAGAGCCGTGCGTCGTAACCCAGGTGCACTGGTGGTTGCGACTGGATGTGTCGCCCAGGTTGATCCCGCCCAACTGGCCGCCATTGAAGGCGTTAAACTGGTGGTTGGCAATCGCGACAAGCATAATCTGGCATCGCTGATTGAAGATTATTTGCGGCAGCACCGATCTGATCAGCAAATCATCGTCAACCCCATCCGGCGGGAAGACCAGCCCCAGAAGATTTTATACCATTGCCAGCATCAGCGCACCCGGGCTTTTGTAAAAATCCAGGACGGTTGCCAGAGTTTTTGCAGCTACTGTATTGTGCCGATGGCCCGGGGGCCGGTCAGAAGCAAGCAACCGGCTGTGGTTTTGCAGGAAGTTGAACAGCTCATCCGTCTTGGTTACAAGGAAATCGTGTTGACCGGTATCCATACCGGATTTTATGGAATAGATTTGCCGGGCTGGACCCTCAGTCGTCTGGTGAACGCCATTTTAGAGGAAATCGCCGGTACATATCGGATCCGGCTAAGCTCCATCGAACCATTGGAAGTCGATGACAGCTTGCTGTCCCTCGTCGCAGCTGATCAGCGCATGTGCAGACATTTGCATATCCCGTTGCAGAGCGGCAGCAACAAAGTGCTCCAAGCCATGGGGCGACGTTATCACCGTGATGATTACCGGAAGTTGATCCGGACAGCGGCTGATCGTATTCCCGGGATGGCTTTTACAACCGATGTTATGGTAGGATTTCCAGAAGAAACGGACAGCGATTTTCAGGATACCCTCGAATTGATCGGGGAGTTGCCTTTGGTGGATTTACATGTTTTTAAATATTCGCGGCGCAAGGGAACCAAAGCAGCAGAATTATCCGGGCAGATCCCTGAACCAAAAAAAAATCAACGCAGCGAAAAACTGCTCGAAATAGCGAGAAACAAGAAGCTGGCATTTGCCAAATGCTTTCTGGGGCAACGATTTGACTTGCTTGTCGAAGAAAAATCAGGTAAAGATAAATATATAGGACTGACTGATAATTATTTGGAAGTAACGGTCCAATCAGATCATGATTTGTGCGGGCAGTCAGTGGCAGTTGAAATCGCTTCTGCTGATTCCACTGGATTAAGGGGAAATATATGCATAGAGCCGCCACAATAACTGAATACTTATTTTAATCAGGATTGAGAGCAATTATTCTACAACAATTGAAAGGGGTTCGCTCCATGGGATTTAAGGAGATTGGGAAAAAACTTCAGCTGGCGCGGGAGGAAGCCGGTCTAAGCCAGGAACAGCTGGCCAACATGTTGGGATGTGCACAATCAACGCTGTCCAATTATGAAAAAGGCAAACGTCGTTTGTATCTTACTCAGCTGGAAAATATTGCTGAGCTTTTAGACAAGCCGATCGAGTATTTCATGGAGAGTTCCTCCAGTCATACAGAAACGCCGGCGGTCAATCATATTGCCAGTTCGGAAGATGATGATCAGGAACTGCTGCAGATTATCAATACGCTTTATACACTTCCGCGGGAGCGGAGGCGTTCCGTAATGGATTATATCATCTGGCAAAAGACTCGTAGCAACTAGGAGGACATGATATGTTTAGAAGTACGATCTCCGCTCAGGATCGGGACCTGGTGATGATGGTGCGCGATTTGGTCCGTCAGGAAATTGCGCCCAAAGCGGTTGTCTATGATGCCCAGGGAAATGAAAATTTCGACTGGTCAGCCATCGATCTGTTAGCCGAACACAATTTGCTTGCCCCCAGTATATCGCCTGAATATGGAGGCCGGGGGTTAAGCCATCTAAGCGCTGCCATGATTGTGGAGGAAATTGCGGTAGCCTGTGCCGGAGTTGCGGCCTCCGCCGTGGCCAACATGCATGCCGTAAGTCCGTTGGTGACTTCCGGAACCGAAACCCAGCGGCAGGAAGTATTACCCCTGCTGACCAGCGGAAAAGCATGCCTGGGTTCGCTGGCAATGACCGAAAATCGTCCCAACCTGAATATACTGGTGGAAAACGCCCAGATAGAAATCATCAACTCCTCGGTAACCGGATTCTGGCAGGAAGGTTGCCTGATTTTGAACGGGTTCAAGGATTATGTATTAAACGGCCAGGTGGCAAGTTTTATTACCCTTCTGGTTACCCTGGACGGACCTGAGAAAAAAACCGGACTGCAGATCGTAGTCATTCCGCTGTCATTGCCAGGTATTCGTACCGGCGCGGTCCGACAAAAAATAGGTTTAAAATACTGCAATTCATGCGAAGTTATTTTTGAAAATGTGAAAGTCGAGCCCCGGTATATTGTCGGCAAACCGGGCAGCGGCTTTTTGATTTTTATGCAAAACCTTGATCGTATGGTACCCTATGTCGGTGCCATGTCGCTGGGCGTTGCCCGGGCAGCGTATGAAACGGCGCTGGCTATCGCGAAGAAACGTTATATTATGGGCCGTCCCAGTTTCGAGGAAACCGCCATCAGTTTTGCCCTGGTTGACATGGCAGCTCAATTGAATGCTGCCCGTCAAAGTGTCTATCTGGCCAGTTGGCTGATTGACCAGGAATTGGACAGTTCCCAGGCGTCCTCCAAAGCCAAGATTCTATCCACCCGAGCTGCGCATGATATCAGCAGCAAAGCCATGGAGATTGTTGGAGGAAGGGCTTATGTCAAAGGCTATCCGTCTGAGATTTATTTGCGGGATGCGGAAATGCTTTCAATCATTGATGGAAGTGAGCAGTTCCATAAATCGCTGATAGCTGCCCAGTTATAAATCATTGATGAACAGGAAGGAGCAAAGCAATGGCTGCTTTTACCTTAAGCAAAGAAGAAAACCAGCTCATTCGCGAGGTGCATGAGCTGTCCATCAGCAAAATCGCTGAACGCGGAGCTTACTTGGATCGCGTCGGGGATGACAAGGTAGATTGGAAGATACCGGAGTATCTGGCAAAAATGAATTTGCTGGCCCCCATTGTGCCCAAAGAATATGGAGGCAGAGAATTAAGCATGATGGCGGCTACCTCCATCATCGAGGAAATTGCCCTGGGCTGTGCAGGGGCAGCTGCAATTGTGGTGATGAACATGTATGCGCTTACCCCGTTGCTGATTGCTGGCAGCGATGCATTGAAGGAGCAATTTCTGCCCGATTTGTGCAAGTCACGACCGCACCTGGCATGTCTGGCGATTAGTGAGATCACACCCGAACATGACCTGGATCGCAGCAGCCGTCCCCGCGAGGATATTACCCGGATTACCACGACAGCTGAAGCGCAGGACGGGCAGATTACCCTCAACGGCATCAAAGACTTTGTCATGAACGGAGGCGCTTCGGATTTTGTTGCCGTGTTGGCAAGGAGCAAGGAATCCAAACAAAAGTCGCATCTGCAAATGTATCTGGTGCCGGGCAGGACTCCGGGTCTGGAAACCAACCGGGTTTTAAATAAAGTAGGCATGCGTTCCAGTCACACGGTGCAGTTGGCCTTTCGGGATGTCCGTATTCCGCTGGAATACAGAATTGGACGGGATGGCAGCGGGTATTTTCTGTTCACCCAGATTTTTGACCGCAACATGCCTTTGGTGGCTGCGATTGGTGTCGGGATTGCCCGGGCTGCGTACGAATTAACCTTGCAGGTGGTGCGCACCAACCAGATGTTGAACCGCAACTCCACCGTGAACCAATATGTCAGTTCTACCCTGGTGGATATGTCAACCGAAATTGATGCTGCCAGACTGGCCGTAATGCGCGCCGCCCATTATGTTGATACAGACGACAACTATTCCCGGGCCGCATACATGTCCAAAATCTACGCCACGCGTGTAGCCCAGTGGACGACCTTCCAGGCGGTGGAGATCATCGGCCGGATGGGATTTACCGTCGGCCATCCGGCGGAAAAATATCTGCGTGACGCCCAAATGTTGTCAGCCATCGCCGGCAGCGAACACCTGCACAAGCAGGTCGTATCCCAGCAGCTGTAGGGTTTTTGCCAGGCAGAAAGACAGTCGCTCCGGGATGTAAAAATACATTTAGTATTATTAGAAATTCTGATAAAATAGGTTATACGGATTTATTGTCAAGAACGCTATCCAGCATTGAGGAGGTGAAAGCTGTGAGCCAAACAGATTGCTTGTTCTGCAGGATTATCAACGGGGAAATCCCGTCGGAAATCGTCTATCAGGATGATTACTTGATTGCAATCAAGGATATAGAACCCGCGGCCCCGGTCCATCTTCTGCTTATGCCCAAAATGCATATCACCTCCTTAAATCATGTTGGAGAGCAACAGATAGAAATCCTGGGCAGATTGCAGTTGCTGGCTGCTCAGCTGGCTGAATCGCTGGGTATTGCCGAACAGGGCTTTCGTCTGGTAAACAATTGCGGTGTCGGGGGAGGACAAGCAATTTTTCATCTCCACTACCATTTGCTGGGCGGAAAAGAAATGGGTTGGCCCCCTGAATAATCTTGACTTTAAACATGATTAGATTGTACAATATTTAGGTGCTTGTATAGCCTGGTCATATGAGGGGAGGGATATAATGAGCGAAGTAAAAGTAGGAAAAAA
>DAOTHZ010000027.1:0-25609 GCA_035447945.1 Syntrophomonas sp. | reverse complement strand
AGTGATTCAATTCCTCCAGCAAGCGATGGTCAGTGTATAATTCCAACGCATGATTGCAGGCTTCGGTAACACCATCTGTATATAAGAACAACATATCGCCTGGCTGTAGCCTAATCTCTTCTTCAATATAGGTAACGCCCTCCATGCCAGCCAGCACCAGACCCGGTTTGACCTGCAGCCAGGCAGCCGTCCCATCGGTTTTTTTAATCAGCGGCGGATTATGTCCGGCATTTACATAGCGCAAAATCCCAGTCTCGCAGTCAAGCAAGCCCATAAATGCCGTCACAAACATTCCTGCATCATTGTTTTCACACAATGACTGATTGGCATTAATAAACACTTCGGCAGGAGAAATGCCGGTGAGAGCCAGATTCTTAATCAGGGTTTTGGTAATCATCATAAACATGGCAGCCGGAATCCCTTTACCGGATACATCAGCGATGACTACCGCCAGCTGATTTTCGCCTACAAAAAAGAAATCGTAGAAATCGCCGCCTACTTCCTTGGCCGGATGCATATCGGCAAATATATCTATTTCTGATTTATCGGGAAAAGCCGGAAAATGGTTGGGCAGCGCTGACAGTTGAATGGCCCGGGCAAAAGCCAGTTCATCATCAATCCGGGCGGCTGCCTCCTTAATGGCGTCCTTCAGCGCCTCGACCATTCCGTTAATCCCTGAAGAAAGTGCCTGGAATTCCTCACTGGTGTTGACTTCAACCTTCTCATCGAGGTTGCCTTGGGTTATCTGCACCAGCGATTTATTCACGGCAAAGATACCATCAATGACAACGGTTTGCACCAACCTGGCAACCAGAAAAAAAATCAGGGAGAAAAGCAGGATATTAAATAATATCATTACCGTCGTTGTGCTGTTACGGCTTAAATACATTTCATCAGCAGGCAATTTACCAAGAATCATATAGTCACCGGTCACTTTGAAGGCAAATAAACTCCTGCCGTCATAGGCATCTCTGATAAAACTGCCACTAGTTCCCTTGGGATCATAACCGTGACAAAATTCATAAACTGTTTTTCCAATAAAGTTCTTGTCAGCTGCACTGACAATAACCCCTGTCTTGGTGGCAATGATTACGCTGCCTGAATTGCCCACCCTAAATCCGGGAGCCAGGTTTTTAATATCAGCAACCTCCATGGCATTGGCTAACTTTTCAGGCCTGTATCCGATTTGAACAATCCCGTCGGCATCTTTGCGAGCTACACCAACATACTGAAACATTTCTCCGTTTATGCCTTTGGGCTGAGGATCCTGAGCCAGTTCAAACGTTTTATCATGAATCGCCGGCAAAAATGCTGCCGATTGCTTATCCGCGTCAAATCTATAGAGGTAGTACTCTTTAACAGTACCGGAGATCAATATCCCCTCCCCGTCTGTTATATGCAGTTCGTCGACATCAATCAATTGGCGAATTTTTTCGAGTTCTTCATAATGATTGACCAAATCGGGATCTTTTTCCAGCATCCAGGCAAAAGCCCGCGCTTTGGCGAGGGCATTGGCATCGCTTTCCCATCTGATATCAGCCAGATTTCTATTATTGATGCTGATTTGTTTGATCACATCATTAATTTTTAAAAATATCAATTTCTCCGCGTTATTGTACGCTTGCCTGCTCTGAATCGTATATGATACGTAAAATGCCGCCATAAAAGCAACCATCATAAATAATAAAAGCCAAATCAAAAATTTTTTACGCATATTTACCTCGCTTTTTTATTCGCATAAAATACAATTAAATCATTCATTCAGTTAAAGGAGAATTTCGTTGTAATTTGCGTTTCTTCCTTCTCAAGGTTTATCCTTTAAGAAGTATTTATTTTATGAGAATCAAATCGGGGAGGATATACGATGGAAATCACAAAAACACAAAAGAACAATACCGTTACGATTGCCCTGGGGGGACGGCTGGACACGGTTACTCATACAGAATTGGCCAGCGAACTGGAGAAGATTTTTGCCGCTGACAAGGCAAACCTGGTGTTTGACCTTTCTTCTCTTAAATACATCAGCAGCGCCGGTCTGCGTGTGTTTTTAACAGCACAGAAAAAGGTCAACGCCCAGGGAACGACCATGAAAATCACCGGAATGATTCCGGCGGTCAAAGAAATTTTTGAGTTGACCGGCTTTTCAACAATTATGACCATTGAATAAACAGCGTCCCCCGCAAAGGTTAATAATGCTTGCATTCCGTGATTCTTTAGCTTGTATTCGCTTTGATTGGGATTTTAAGTTATTTCTCCAATCATAATCATCTTCTACAACAAGATGGATTCGCGGGAGTTATCTCCTAGCACCAGATGCATTTTTGCTCAAAGAAAAAGTTTTCCAGGTCAGCCAGGCCGTTTCGATGAGCAGAATACCGACCAGCACATTAACCCCCCAGCCCAACCCATTTTGCAGGCCCAGCGCGGAATTAACCATGCCATATTGAATGAAAACGAACATCAGCACCACGGTCAGATTGATTATGGCCATGCCTTGAACAGTGATTCGCCGGAGCGCTTCAACCTCTTCCAGGCTCATGGCATCTTTCCTGCCCTGAGGAAGATTAATATATTTACGCGGATCTTCCGGTTTGATGATTAAAAAATAGTTTATCAAAAACATGGACATCCACACGATCGTTCCTATCAGAAGCAGCATAAAAACAGAACCGAAAGATTTGCTGCTCCATGCATCGGGTGTTCCGCTGAAACCGAAGTGAGTGGGGATTTGATCAGCCATAAGGCCGTAGCGAACGGCTGTATAGAGCCAGATAAATCCCAAACAGATAACGCAGATCACATCCAGCCAGGGCGGGTAAAAACGGCTGATCTTGGCCCACATTTTTATCATCCCCTAATCCTTATTCTCTCGCGTTCAGGCAACGTTCTGTTTACCGCTGCGTTTTTCTTTCCAGGCTGCCTTGATGCGGTCTTTGTTGTCCTTAACCAAGATACAGATAACCAGAATGATGATGACCACCAGGGTTCGATCCCCTGGCAGCAAAGTCTGGCGCAAATAATCCACCATGAAGAAATGAGCCAGATAGATGCCGAAGGTCCTCTCCCCGATATAAGCCAGGGTTTGTTTGCCAAAAGCATCATCCCGGCTGTAATAAATGGCCAGAGCCAGGACCAGGCCAATAGACAGCGGGAAAATTTCAACTTTGTTAAATAAATAGCCCGTTGTATGATTGATATAAGGAATAATAGTCCCAACGGCTGCCACCGCCAAGCCGCCGATCAAAAAGGCGCGGGCATGTTGGCAGATATATTCTTTGATTTGCGGGTACTCGGCCACCAGCATGCCGATGGCAATGAATCCCCACCATTTCATGGGCACCGGTCCCGAATAACTAATCCAGTGGAAATGATACAAGCGGCTAAGCTCAAGCATTAGCACCCAGTAAATATTGACCAGAATCATCAGCCAAAGAATCGCCACCCGCCACAGCTTGGGAAGGAAATACAACAGCGGCATAAAAACGGCAAAGATAATGTAGTAAAACATATAGTAAAGATGCAGGGCAGTCTTGCCCAGGATTAAGTCCATGGCCGAGAAAGTTTTGCCAATGGTGAAATAATAAAACGCACCATAGGCCACTGCCCAATACAAGTAAGGTACATAGCTCTTCTTGATTTTATCCCAGGAAGATGTTAGCCAACCCTTCTGCAGACCGCTTTGCATAAAATGACCCTGGACGATGAAGAACATGGGTACACTCCACATGGCAACTTCCCGAATAAATACTGCCAGCGGGTCAGTCCCTCCCCGGTAAACATGACTGAAAACCACAGAAATGATACCCAGACCCTTTAATACATCAAACATCGGATTTCTCATCCATTTTCCCCTCTCACCAGATTATTTTGCCTTAATAAATATGACCTATTGGTGTTTGGCCAAGCGGGTCTTGGTCACGCGTCCCACCGCCAGCAGTTCATCCCGGTCGTTATAGATGCGGGATTCAACAAAAGCCAGCCGTTTGCCGGTTTTTAAAACCTCTGCCCGCGCTCTCACCTGGCCGGAACTGACGGAAGAAAAAATGGAGACATTGAGGTCGTTGGTTACATAATAATATCCTTCCGGCAGACTGTGTTCCACGGCCACAGAAGTAGAAACATCACACAGGGCATAATACATAACCCCCAGCAAAACCCCGTGGACATTCATGGTTTCTTTTTTTACCTCCAGCATCAATTCGGCATAGTTTTCCCCTGCTTTACCATACTCCAGGCCGATAAAATTATAGAAAGGCACATCTTTGTTTTTTTCCGCCAGCTCGGCAATTTTCGCATCTATATTCATGTATGCTTTCACTCCTTTGCTTACATATCTTTCATATTTGTCACTTAAATATGACTTAGCCGATAAATACCGTAATCCGATCTACATTTATGAATAGATTCTTTCGATAAGCAATAAAAGGATTCCTTCATCTGGCAAAATAATCGTGAGTCAGTCTCCTTCTTACGTAAACAAGGCTGTCCCGCGTTGTAAAAACAACCGGGACAGCCTTTATATGCATTCGGGTATCGGTATAGTTGATAAACAGACCTATTTCTGACGGGTGGCTTCCATTTCCCGTAAGGCTTTGCGATCTACTTTTTTCATATTGGTACGGGGAATATCTTCCAGGAATTCAACATATCTTGGCACTTTATAGGCTGCCAGGGACTGACGGCAGAACTCGATGACCTCCTCTTCGGTCATGGTTTCACCCGGTTTTAGGACTACGAAAACCTTGACCGACTCCCCGCGGATTGGATCAGGTACGCCGATGGCTCCGGCATCCAGCACTTTGGGATGAGTATAAAGCAATTCATCGATGTCGCGGGGATAGACATTGAAGCCGCTGGAGATGATCATGTCCTTGGTACGTCCCACGATGGTGATATAACCGTCCTCATCCATGGTGGCGATATCGCCGGTATTGAACCACCCATCCTTGATGGCATTGGCGGTTTCCTCCGGTTTGTTCCAGTACTTTTCTATGATCAAAGGGCCTTTTAAGTGCAATTCGCCCGGCTCTCCGATCGGCACTTCCTCCGTCCCGTTTTTCAGATCAACGATGCGGACATCCATATCCGGGAAAGGAATGCCAACGCTGCCTGGTTTGCGTTTGCCCTTGGGATTGACCATAACGCCGTTGGTGGTTTCCGATCCGCCAAATCCTTCAATGATCGTGGAACCGGTCAGCTCCTCAAACTTTTTCATGGCTTCCACTGGCAAGGGGGCAGAGCCGGACAGGAGGAAGCGGATCGAACTGGCCTTGGATTGAGGCAGACGGGGATGCATGTTGAGCATTTGGATCAGTGCCGGGACTGCCGGCCAATAGGTGGGCAGGAAGCGATCGATGGCATCCAGGACGTTGTCCGGGGTTACTTCCGGTACCAGAATCATGGTGCCGCCGCTTGCCAAATTGGCATTGATCTGCATGTTGAAGCCATAAATATGGTAAAGCGGCACTGTGCATAAAGTCCGCAGTTCCTGAGGGGGGAACATGGCTCTGGCCCATTCAATAAAAACGGTATAGAAAGCCACAAAGTTGGAATTGGTCAGGCAGCATCCCTTTGGAACCCCTGTCGTTCCGCCGGTATAAATGAGAATGACGGTATCCTTGTTGTCCAGATGGATCTCCGGTTCGAGGTCGCTGGCAGCTTCGATAACGGAGGCGTAATCAAGGATGTCAGGGGCAGCTTCAAGGGCTACTTCCTTGCCCGGCACCTGCATGACGATCATTTTCTTTAACTGGGTTTGGCCGGAACGCATTACTTCTAAAATGCGAGGTGCTACTGGTCCATAGACAATAACCGTTTCTGAACCGCTGTCGGAAAAATTGTAAACCATTTCCGGAACCGTATAAAGAGGATTGACCGGTACAATAATAGCCCCGGTTTTCATAACCGCATGAGCGGAAAAAATAAATTCCGGTATATTAGGCAAAACCAGTGATACCCGATCTCCTTTCTTAACACCCAATTCCAGCAACACGTTGGCCAGTTTCTTGGCGATATGATTGGTTTCCTGGTAGCTGTACGTCAGATCATTGCAGTAGATGTATGGTTTGTCCGGATTGGCTCTGACCCATTTGATGAATTCATCCTTCATGGTGGTCAGCGGATAATAACAGGTAGTCGGTACCCCCGGGTCATACCATTGCTGCCATCTTCTTTCTGTCATTTGCTTCACTCCTTGTCTTTGTATTTTTATAAACTATCCTCTTTCTTGCAGGTGGAGATTCTGTTCCAACCTCCCCCCATATTATTTGTTGACGCAAGCCATTCCATACTGCACATCAACTCATTAATATCGCAAAATACATGCCAATTCGCCGCGGCCAATTACATTATCCTGCCACATCGGAAAAAACAACACCCGGGGTCCCTCTATCACAGGATCCAGGGTGTACAAAGTGTCGTTATCTGTATCGTATTGTTTTATAATTTCGAACACAACAAAACACCCTTGCAGCACTCTTGTTAAAAACTCAGATTTTTCATTTTGCGATACAGGGTACTGCGAGAGATGCCCATTTCCCTGGCTACCCGACTGACGTTTCCATCGTACTGTTTGAGCAGACTAATGACGCGATGGCGTTCCTGCTCTACCCTTTCATTCTTGTATTTCGTCTGGGCCTGCTGAATACTAAAATGATGACCGGCCTTCTTCTCTTCGAGAAGTCCAGCGTGTTGCCAGGACAGGTTGAGCGGCATGTCGCGCAAATGATCAAGGTTAACGATTCTTTCCGCCACATTCTGCAGTTCTCGGACATTGCCGGGCCATTGATAAGACAACAGACTGTTTTTCAGTTCTTCTTCCAGAACCGAGTGAGTTGCAGAACTCAATTGAGCCAGGAAATGATGAAACAACAGCAGGATATCCTCGGGGCGTTCCCTGAGCGGCAGGATGTGGAGATCAATGACATTTAAGCGATAGAACAGGTCCTGACGAAAATTGCCCTTCTGCATCTCCTCAGAAAGATTTTTGTTGGTGGCACAGATGATGCGCACATCCACCGGGATAATCTGGTTGCTGCCGATACGGCTGATACTCTTTTCCTGAATGGCGCGCAGCAGAGCTACCTGCAGTTCCAGCGGCATATCCCCAATTTCATCGAGAAACAGTGTCCCACCGTCAGCCAGTTCGAATTTGCCAGGATTGCCTCCTTTTTTAGCACCGGTAAAAGCACCTTCATTATAGCCGAACAATTCACTGGCAATCAGTTCTCTGGGTATGGCGCCGCAGTTTAGCGCCACGAACGCCCCGGCGGAACGCTGACTGGCGTTATGAATCGCTTGGGCAAAAAGTTCCTTGCCTGTTCCGCTCTCACCTTCGATCAAAACATTGCTGGTATTGCGGGCTGCCATTCTGGCCACCTCAATAATCTCCAGCATTTGTGGGTTACAGGTAATAATATCCTTAAAATGAAACCGGGCGGTATAACCACTGAAACGACTGACCATGTGGTGGACTTCCTTCAGAGGTCGAATAATCAGTACCGCCGTATTGACCATTCCTTGTTCGCTAAGGATGGGTGTTCCCGAAGCCAAAAATCGCAGGGAAGTACCTGCCATGGGAATAACAATCTCTTCTTCCTGAAACGCTTTTCCCGAAACAAAGAGGCGTTTCATGTATTTGTTGTCCGGGTCGCTGCACCATTCACGAAAATTTTCTTCAAAGCCGCGATGGCTTTCCTGCCAGGACTTGTGAAAATCGGGATTGAGCAGTTCAAAGTCACCTGATTGATGAAGAAAGACGACCCCATCTGACATATTCATAATAACGGTATTGAGATTACGATTTAGCAAAGTCAATTCAAGATTCTTCTGGCTCAGTTCGAGGGTACGTTCCTGGACACACATTTCCAGTCGATCCCGGCTCATTACCAGGGCTTCCTGCAATCGTTTTCTTTCGGTGATATCATAAGCCCCCACAATACTGATCAACTTCCCGGCAACCTGGGTCACGCTAAAAAAAACATCCACCCATAAATCACTGCCGTCCTTGCGCAAAGCTCTGATTTCATAATTGGCGGGTACGGCCTCCCTGCGCAGCCGGGCCTGCCCCCGCTCACGCACCAAATCCTTGTAATCCGGATGGCACACGTCCCAAAAGTTCATTTGCAGCAGCTCTTCCAGCGAATACCCCAGCGCCGTTTCAAAAGCCGGATTGACGTAGATATATTTGTGGTTATCTGCATAAGCAAAAATAATCACCGAAAGGGTGTCGGCAAATTTGCGAAAATCAATGTTTTCCAGGACAAGATCGAAACCAGATTTGTTTGTCATGTCAACACCGCCTAAATGTCTCAATTTATTGTTTCATTGTTATGGAGCTATTATAACATGGTCAAAAATACCCGGGAACCTTAACTAAAATTCCCGGGTATCATCGTTCCCACATTTTTTGTCACTTCTGTTGGTTATATTATTCCACCGTTACCGACTTGGCCAGATTCTTTGGTTTATCTACATCTGCCCCCCGCAGTATGGCCATATAATAGGAGAATATCTGCAAGGGAATGACCCCTACAATCGGTGCCAAAATGGGATTGACATCAGGCAGAATGATCTGCTCATCGCATTCCTGGCAGGCTTCCTGCAGGTTTTCCTTGCAGATGGCGACCACGATTGCACCGCGAGCTTTCACTTCCTTGATGTTGGACATGGTCTTTTCCACCAGTTGATCCTGGGTAATCAGGGCCAACACCGGCACGCCCTCCTCGATCAGGGCCAGGGGGCCGTGCTTTAATTCACCTGCCGCATAGGCTTCGGCATGAATATAGGATATTTCTTTTAACTTCAAGGCTCCTTCCATGGCTACGGCATAGTCAAAGCCACGTCCCAGGAAAAAGGTGCTTTCCACCTGATAATATTTTTCCGCCAGTTGACGAATCTTTTCTTCCTGGCTGAATACCGCTTCCACTTTCTGATCCATGATCTCCAAATCGGCGGTCAACTCCTGCAGCGTTTCCCGGCTGCAGGTGCTTCTGAGGTTGGCCAGATGCAAAGCCAGTAAGTACATGAGCAACAATTGGGTTGAATAAGCTTTTGTTGAGGCTACCGCAATTTCCGGTCCGGCGTGGGTGTAGATGACCCGGTCGGCTTCCCGGGAAACAGCGCTGCCAACGACATTGGTCACCGCCAGCACCTTTATCCCCTGCCGTTTGGCTTCCCGCAGCACTGCCAGGGTATCGGCTGTCTCTCCTGACTGACTGATCACAATCATGACTGAACGGGGATTCCAGAGGATGTCCCGATAGCGAAACTCTGAAGCAATATCCGTTTCCACCGGGATGCGGGCCAGTTTTTCCAGCGCCTGTCGTCCCACCAGGCCGGCATGATAAGCCGTCCCGCAGGCTACAATATAAATTTTCTCCACGTCTTTGAACATGGGATCAATATCCAGATAACCGAGGTCAATGATCTGTTCCTTGACATTGCCCCGCAAGGTTTCCCGCAGCGCCGTCGGCTGCTCATGGATCTCCTTGAGCATAAAGTGTTCATAGCCGCCTTTTTCCGCCGCAATCGGATCCCATGTGACCGGGAACAGTTTCTTTTCCACCGGCTGGCCGCTGAAATCAGTGATGCTGACCGCGTCTTTGGTCAGGATGACGAATTGGTTGTCTTCAATGATATATACCTGATTGGTTTTGCCCAGAATAGCCGGAATATCGGAAGCCAGATAGTTTTCTCCGTTGCCCGCGCCCACCACCAGCGGGCTGTCTTTTTTGGCGGCAATGATTTTGTCCGGCTCATCAGAAGAAATGACGGCTACCGCAAAGGATCCTTTTAAATGTTGCAAGGCCTCGCGTACCGCTGCTTCCAGGGAACAATCACGGTAGAATTTTTCTATTAAATGGGCAACGATCTCGGTATCCGTTTCGGAAACAAAGTCGTGTCCTTCCAGCATCAGCTGTTTGCGCAGACTGGCATAGTTTTCGATAATTCCGTTGTGCACCAGGGCAATGCGCCCGCTGCAATCCATATGGGGATGAGCGTTGCGGTCACTGGGCACACCGTGGGTCGCCCAGCGGGTATGCCCGATACCCAGATGGGCCGAGGGAAATTCACCCAGACATTTGACCAGTTCCGCCAGCCGCCCCTTTTTCTTGGCCAGTTGCAGTCTGCCATTTTGATAAAAAGAAATCCCGGCCGAATCATAACCCCGGTATTCCAGTTTGCTGAGACCATCTATAATGACCGGCACGGCTTCTCCGCTGCCGATATAACCCATGATTCCACACATAATTAAATAAAACCTCCCAAATCTCATTTGGATCGTACCAACATTCCACCTGCAGAGGGTTTTGTACACATATCGCTATGCTTTTTGTCACTCTGCTATCGATCGTGGCAACCGGAGGGCACCCGCCGAAAAATCGATAAACCCTCACCTCGTCACCCGCGCTGCAGCGGGTCAGGCGCTTTTTGGCCATACCGGCCGATTATTTTTGCTGGGCTTTTTCTATGGACGCACGAATCTCATCGATCACCTCCTGTAAAAGATCCTGATAGGGACCCTGCGCCATGATTCTTACCAACGGCTCGGTCCCGGAAGGCCTTACCACCAGTTTGCCCTGTTCGCCCAGCTTTCTTTCAGCGGTTTGCATCGCTTCCAGGACCAGGGCATGATTCAAAATGGTATCCTTGTCTTCCAGTTTGATATTAACCAGCATCTGGGGCTGTTTTTCCATCTCCCGGGCCAATTCGGAAAGCGGCAGACCTGTCCTCTTCATCACCTCGGCCAGTTTGAGCGAGCTCAGCAAGCCATCACCGGTGGTGGCATGTTCAAGAAAAATAATATGTCCGGACTGTTCGCCGCCCAGCAATGCTCCGGTTTCCATCATTCTTTCCAGCACATAACGATCTCCCACGGCACAGCTGTCTACCAAAATGCCTTCTCTTTTCAAGGCGATGTCCAGACCAATATTGCTCATCACCGTAGCTACAATCCGGTTAGGTTGGAGGGCTCCTCGCCGGAACATATCAAGCGCACAAATGGTCATAATAAAATCACCATCCAGCTCATTGCCACGTTCATCAACAGCGATGCAACGATCGGCATCGCCATCATAGGCGATCCCCAGATCTGCCTTGTGATGAATGACGGTTTTTTTTAGAGAAGCGGTATAGGTCGATCCACAGCGATCGTTGATGTTGATACCATTGGGCTGATCATTGATGGCAATCACTTTTACTCCCAAGCTTTCCCAAAGGCGTGGGGCTGCCTGATAAGACGCTCCGTGGGCACAATCTACGACCACCGTCAGATTGCTAAAGTCTTTTTCTTGGGTGCAACTGCCCAAAAAGGCCAGATAACGATTGGTGGCCTCGGCCACATCATAAATCCTGCCCACATCTGCGCCCTGCGGCCTGACCAGTTCACGGGTTCCCTGCAAAACCAGTTTTTCTATCTGCGCTTCCGTTTCATCTGGCAGTTTATAGCCATTGGGACCGAAAAATTTGATGCCATTGTCCTGAACCGGATTGTGAGAGGCAGAGATAACCACCCCACAGGACGCATTGTACTGCTGGGTCAGATAAGCCACCGCCGGAGTGGGAATAACGCCCAGGGTGAGCGCATCCGCGCCGGTGGAACAGATCCCCGCCAGCAAAGCCGCTTCCAGCATATCGCCGGATACCCGGGTATCTTTGCCAACCATGATTCTTGGTCGGGAATTGCTGTCCTGCTGAGCCAAAATAAAACTGCCTGCCCTACCCAGATCAAAAGCCATTTCCGGAGTTAGCTCCAAATTGGCTATACCTCTTACACCGTCTGTCCCAAACAGAATACCCATGTATTGTGCCTCCCCGTCCGCATGGCTGTGAACCATGACACTGTTTTTGGATTTGCTTGTATCAGTTCAATTATATAGATGGTATGATTTTTTTACGTATTTGGCAAAGTATTTCTTTCCTCATTCGGTAACTGGCTGCCTCGTTGTACCTGGTGATTGTTAATCAACGGCATAAAATTTGGCCGTTCATATTGGGATATGATTTTTTCCGCCACTTTCAAGCCATCCACGGCCGCGCTGACAATCCCGCCGGCATAGCCTGCTCCTTCTCCGCAAGGATAGATGCCTTCCATAGAAACAGCGTTCATGGTCTGGTCACGTTCAATGCGCAAGGGGGCTGAAGTGCGGGTTTCCACTCCGGTCATTACCGCCTCTTCACTGATGAAACCAGGGGCCTTTTTATCCCAATGCAATAGTCCCCGCCGCATGACTTCAGCGATTTCCTGAGGCAACAACTGCCAGAGGTTGACCCCGGTTACACCCGGTCTGTAACTGGCCATTGAATTGTTTAAATTGCCGGAAGCCTGGTAAGCCATAAAATCATGCAGATATTGTGCCGGTGCATGATAGTTTTCTCCGCCCATTGCATATGCTTTTTGTTCCAGTTGTTGCTGCAGATGCACGCCGCCCAGGGGATCATTCTCCCAATCCTCCGGATGCACTGTGACTACCATGGCACTGTTGGCCAATCCGCTGTCGCGGCTGAAGTAACTCATCCCATTGACCACCACTTCTCCAGGTGCTGACGAAGATGCAATCACTCTCCCGCCCGGGCACATACAAAATGTATAGAGGGATCTTCCCGTAGGTCGATCCTGATAGGTGAGTTGGTAATCTGCCACCGGCAAGCGGGGATGACCGGCATATTGTCCATACTGGATCCTGTCAATAAGATGCTGGGGATGCTCCACTCTGACCCCTAGAGCAAAAGCTTTGGGAATCAGGCTGACTCCTTTACGATGCAACAGGTGATAGACCTCCCGGGCACTGTTACCCACTGCCAGTACCAGAACCTCACAGCTGATTTCAGCCTCATTGTTTATTATTATGCTTTTTAGTTGTTTTTGTTCAACCAAGATGTCCGTCATCCGCGCAGAAAAGTAAAATTCACCCCCCAAACGAATCACTTCGCGGCGAATGTTTTTTACTACCTGGCGAATCCGGTCGGTCCCCACATGCGGTTTTTTTACATACATAATCTCGGGATCAGCCCCGAATTCAGCAAACGTTCGCAGTACATAATCGACTCGCTGGTCACCAATGCGAGTCGTCAGTTTTCCATCAGAAAAAGTTCCCGCCCCGCCCTCTCCAAATTGCGTATTGGAACATCTGTCCAATACGCCTCCTGACCAGAACCGCTCCACCGCCTGCACCCGTTGATCCACATCCTGGCCTTGTTCGATAACAATCGGACGATACCCGTGGCGGGCCAGCAAAAGCGCCGCAAAAAGGCCAGCCGGACCAGCTCCAACAATCAGGGGAGCAACGGCCAGTCGGTTGCTGCCGGACATCAGCTGTGCGGTTGGTTGGTCTTCCAGCAGACTGATCCCCGGTTGAGTCAATAGCTGCGAAGCAATTGTGATTCCTTCCGCTAATTCAATATCAATGGTATAGGAAAAATAGATACTCCGGCGCCGGGCATCAACCGCCTTCCTGACCAGTTTCCAGTGTTTGATGTGGCGGACATTGATCTCCAGTCTACTGGCAATCAACAGCGGCAGGCGGCTTTCATCTTCTTCCAGTGACAAGCGTATTTCACGCACTCTTACCTTCATGGTTCAACCTCACTGTCAACCGGTTCAATATTAACCATTACCTTGATTTGCGTTGGAAAAATAATCATTCCCTCCAGTGCCGGCAACGCTACCATCTGCGTGAAGCTCACCCGGTGATCGGCCAGATCTATCTCCTGACTGCTGATCTCCTCCATGTTATTCAGACGAGTCTCCTCCCCCAGAACCGTAACGGTTGCTGGATCTGCCACGGCTGTCCCTAGTTGGTAACCGGCAGCGGGATCTCCTTTAAATTTTAGTTTCACTTTCAGCTCTTTGCTAATCTTCTTGCTATCTGCCACCGCATAGACATTTACAACAGTCGGAATCAGTTGGAGCCCACTGCTGATCTCCTTGCCTTGTGCATCTCTGGCAACCAGTACCGCCTGCTGGCTGATCAGTCCGGTTGTATCCCCCACATTGATCCGGGCATGCACCGAAGCTACCTTGCTGACAGCATCCTGCTCTCCTTTGACAATGCATTGGCCAGGTGACAGCGTTACATCATGAAGTTCCTTGCCCTCAGGAAGGTTCCGGTCCACCTCATATTGGACGGTAAAACTTCGATCCGCCTGGCTTTTCAATTCAATGCTCACCTTGTCCGGCTGCACGGTGGCAAACATCACCCCTTGCAGGGGCTTGACCTTAACAGCCAGGTGGTATACGCCCGGCTGCAACCCGGTAAGATCGACATAAGCAATCACGTTGCCATTGTCCCGGGCACTCCCCCATATCCTTACTGATACGGCCTCAGGCCCGTTGACAGTCAGTCCGGCCGGCAGATTATAATAATTCAGTTTGGTCTGTTGATAATTCTGCCCGGTCGCTGCACCCCCCTGATTGACAACATAAAACCACAACATGACAGCCATCAGCAAGGACAAAACCTTTATACCGGATTTTTTATGGCGCTCGTCAGGGTTGTTCATCGGGACAGCCACCTCCTCCAAAGACCTTGTTTTTCAGGAGCCGCCAATAATTCCCGGGTCAGCATTTCCTGCAGATACTGAGGCTGCAACGGCCTGTACAGGCGTCCATCGATGGCCATGGATATTTTACCGGTTTCCTCCGATACGATGACCGCAATGGCATCAGATACCTCTGTAATGCCCAGACCGGCACGATGTCGAGTGCCGAGATCACCCGGTAATTCTGTATTCTCGCTCAGCGGAAGAACGCAGGTCGCTTTGCTCAGACGCCCTTCTTTAATCACTACTGCCCCGTCATGCAGCGGCGTATTGGGAACAAAGATATTAACCAGCAAACCGGCAGTGACCAGCGCATCCAGACTGATCCCGCTCTCGGTATACTCCGCGATACCGGTTTGCCTGGCAAGAATCATCAAAGCCCCGGTTTTATCTCTGGATAGGATGGAAGTTGCTTCCGTAATGGCTGCAATAATCGCCTGATAGCTCTGCGCATCCTGATTGCCGTGGGAGGATTTAAAGAAGCTGCCCTGACCCAGTTGTTCCAGAAACCTTCTCAGTTCCGGCTGGAAGACAATCGGCAGGGTAATGGCAAAGATAATCCATAGTTTATCCAGCAGCCAGTTGAGCATATGTAGGTCAAGGATGCTTACCACTACTGAAAAGAGCAACAAAATAATTAACCCTTTCAGCAGCTTTTCTGCCCGGGTTTCTCGAATCAAGCCCAACAGGCGATAAATGATGTAGGCCACGATAAGTATGTCCAGAAGATTTCGGAATATGTTCCAGGGGCTCGCCGATACCCCTGATAATAAACTTGGATCCAATGTCTTTCCTCCATTTTAATTTATATCATGACTGCCCATAGTGAAAAACTGCCAAAATTCCTTCCCGCACAAAAACTGTCCCGTTGGTTCCGGTCATGACATTCGATACTGCATAGGGATCGCTTTTGCGCAGGCAAACGTTCTGCAGCGGGTATTCAAAGCCCTCGATGGTCACCCCTTGCGTCTCATCCGTCAGCGCCAGAATCGAAACCAAATCCCCTTTTTGCCCTTTCACCGCAAGTTCCCGGTTGACGAGATCAACCCTGACTGCCGGTGAAATGTGAGTAATTTTTATCCCTTGTTTGATCGCATCCAGCCCACTGTATAGATTGGACAAGGTATGGTCGAGTCTCCCGCCCAGCGTCCCCAACATGATGATCTCGGTTGCTCCCATGGCTTGAGCCATGGCAAGGACAGCCTGGGTATCTGTCTCATCCTTGCGACAGGAAAGCAGGGTAAAAGGTACCCCCAAGCTGGTAAAATACTCCCTGACTTCAGGCAGGATGGAATCCATGTCCCCTACAATAGCCGAAGGATACCAGCCTAGTTGATAGGCATAATTTGCACCTCCATCTGCACATATTATACGATCTCCCTCAGGAAACTTACGTTTATAAAAAGCATTCGCGCCATATTGGCCATTGGCCATGATAATACATCTCATCGTTATCTTCCTTGATGTTGATTTTCGTTTTTCCCTACTGTTTCTGTTCATTCAAATTGTAATATTCCTTGCTTCCCATGTACACCCTATGAATAATTGATTTTGCATGATGATTAAGAAAACTGTTTCCTCCGCGTCTGCGCGCTGGATTAGGGATATAAAAAATTGACAAAAAAAATACCGTTCACTATAATTCTAAATAATTGATTGTAGCAAGGAGGCGAACCAGATGGCTTACGTGATTACAGACGAATGTATCAGCTGCGGCGTGTGTGTGGATGAATGTCCTGTCGAAGCAATCTCAGAAGGCGAAGACAAATATGTAATCAACCCCGATCTCTGTACTGATTGTGGTTCCTGTGCAGATGTTTGCCCGGTCGAAGCACCTGTGCCGGCTGATGAATAGAAGTTGACCTTATATCATCAATCTATATTCAAATAAAAAAACCCCTTCAGGGTTTTTTTATTTTTTGCCCATGTTACGTCAATGGATCTGTTTCTGCTTTAAAACATTGGCTACGGTTTCACCCAGTTCCTTGAACCCGTATGGTTTGGGAATGACTCCTTTAAATCCCCATCGGGCATGGTCAGCCATGATAGGATCGTTGGAATAACCGCTGCTGACGATGACACATGCCAGCGGATCGATTTTCAGCAACTCCTGGATGGTTTGCTTGCCTCCCATCTGTCCCGGAACGGTCAAGTCAAGGATAACGACATCATAAACTTTTCCCTTTTCCATGGCTTCTTGATATGCCTGCAGCGCCGCACTGCCATCTGCAGCCGTTTGTACTTCGTAGCCAATGGAATCCAGAATTTGTGATGCCACCTCGCAGATCCGCTCATCATCATCCATCACCAGGATCCTGCCCCGGCCTTGAGCCAGGATAAATGGATCGTCAGTTGACGAAATTTTTTCCTTGTCACAGGCAGGCAAGTACACCTTGAAAATGGTTCCTCGGCCTGGTTGCGAATCAACGGTAATGCAGCCATGATGTTTGCGAATAATGGAATAGGAAGTTGCCAATCCCAACCCGCTGCCTGTAGGCTTGGTGGTAAAATAGGGGTCAAAGATCCGGGAAAGAATTGTTTCCGATATCCCAACCCCTTCATCAGCAACACTCAAGCACACATATCTGCCTGCCGGAAGGGTTGCAATTTCTTCAGCCCCAATCACCAGGTTTTCTCCGGTGATTCTGATCGTCCCCCCCTTGGGCATGGCCTGGACTGCATTGATAAGCAAATTGTTGGCCACCTGATTCAATTGTCCCAGATCAGCCATAACCGGCCAAAGCCGATCGGGTTTATAAACTTCACTGCGTACACTGGAGCCACTCAAGGCAAAATTGACCACCCCGGTCAGCAGTTGATCAATATCGACCGGAACCTTCACAGGCGCTCCGCCGCGAGCAAAGGTCAATAGCTGCTGGGTCAATCCTTTGGCCTGGAAAGAAGCTTTTTCTGCCTCGCCCAGTAACGCAATCATTTCTTCATCACTTTCATGCATCATTTTGATCAAGGCCAAATTGCCGGCTATGACTGTCAGTAAATTGTTAAAATCATGGGCAATGCCCCCAGCCAATACACCCAGCGAGTCAAGTTTGCTGGCCTTCATCAGTTCGTCCTTGATCCTTTGTTCATCCGTAGTATCCCGAAGTGCCCAAACCATCCCGATGAAATTCCCTTCCCGGTCATTGATGATGGCCCGTTTGGCTTCTACGCTTCGTTCTTCCCCGTGCAGAGAAAAAGTCATATTGTAGTTTTTCTTGGCCGTTGGCAGGCTCGACATAAGATCCTCATACACCGGCCAAGGATTGGGATTCAGGTCCAGCACTGTCTGAAAGAAATCACTGCCGACTGCTTCTTCCGCAGTTCTGCCCATCATGATTTCCGCTGCTTCATTGACCACGATAATTTTTCCGTTGATATCGGTGGCCACCACTCCATCGGCAATATTCCTGAGGGTAACCATCAGGCGTTCCGTTTGACTGGCCAAATCTTTTTCAATTGACCGTCTCTCGGTGATATCACTGGAAGCCATCAAGGCACACAATTCATGGTTAATGGTGACTGCAGCCATGGAACAAAGACTTAGCCTAACCTCGCCTCGTTTATTGGTATATTTGGTCTCCAGATCCTTGAGCCAGCCTTTGGTCATCAATAATTTAAACTGCTCTTTGCTCAATTCCGGTTCCATCTGCATATTTAATTCCTCAGGTGTACGACCAATGACCTCTTCCCGGGTGTAGCCTGAATAAGCCAGCCAGGCATCATTGACATCAATGTAGCGTCCGTCACTCATGGCATTGATATTGATCGGCTCCGGACTGAGACGAAACGCGACTGCAAATTTCTCTTCGGAGATACGCAGGGCTTCCTCAATTTTTTTACGTTCTTTGATCTGGGTGCGCAGGATTTCATTGGTTTTTTCCAGTTCGATGGTCCTCTCCTTGACCCGATTTTCCATTTCATCATTCGCCTGGCGCAGAATTTCCTGGGTCTGACGATAGACCGTAATATCTTCTGCCAAAGCCATGAGCGCTTCACTCTCCCCTGGCTCATTAATCTGAGCCAGATGCAAACGTACCGGATGTTCGCTGCCATCCTGATAGAGCACCGGGATCTCAAAAATTCTGTAGTTCCCGGTAGCTAAAATATGGTCCATCTCCATCCGTAAATTGCGGTGATAGACCTCCGGAAAAAAATCATCAATTCGTTTGCCTTCCATCTCCTGTCGACTGTAACGCCAGGTTTGCCATGCCTTGCGATTGGCGTAACGTATGTGTCCCGCACGGTCAAAGATGCAAACGAATTCATTAATGTTGTCGATCAGCTTGTTCAGATAGTTTAACTGTTCTTCTGCACTCAAGGAGAAATGAAAAGCCTGATCATCTTCCGGATAACCTCGCTCTTGGGAAATCGGCCGAAAAGGTGCTGGCTTTTTTTCTGCCGACTGGGCCCGGCGTCCAGGCAGGAACGACCGGATATGTTTATTCAACCAGACATAAGTCATGGCCAGCGAGCAAATCAATCCGGTAATGGCAAAATAAAGCCAGCCTGCCTGTGCATCCCCTATTGAAAAGGAGACCAGCGAATACAGGTAAATCCCGGTTAAAACAAGCATTATGATTCCCAGAGCAAGAAACATTGAATAAAGCAGTTTTTCCGGCTTCATTGGATCCCTCCATTGATTAACACAAGCCCTTAAATCCTTGCTGGCGCATCGCTTCATAGAGAATGACGGCGACTGCATTGGAAAGGTTTAAGGAACGCCCCAGGTCGATCATGGGGATGCGAATTAATTGCTGCGGATAACGTTCCAGAATCGCTGGACTGAGGCCTCGGGTCTCGCAGCCAAAGACAAACACATCCTCTGAATGGTATCTAATTTGATCATAACTGAAATCTGCCTTGGTGCTGGCCAGATACAGTTTTCGCTGTGCATAGGTCTGGGCAAATTCCTCAAAATCATTCCATACTTGCAGTTTTACATGTTCCCAATAATCCAGCCCCGCCCTTTTCATATAGCGATCCGCCAGTGAAAATCCCAACGGCTTGACAAGATGCAAACGAGTGCCGGTCAAGGCACAAGTCCGGGCGATATTACCGGTATTCTGTGGTATTTCCGGGCTGACCAATACGATTTCCATAGATCCACTTCCTGCCATTGTCGCTGCACAATTGAAAAATGCTGAATACCAAAGAATAAAGTATTGATATTACTAAGAATTATACCTAAGTTTGTCACTCATAACAATTTTATCTGCAGGCAATACTAAGGCTAATAATCGGCAAAGGAGAGTATGAATTTGCATAAAATAAATCGGTTATGGCGGTTGCTTTTTCTCAGCTTAATGCTCCTTGCGACCTTGCTGATCTTCACCGGATGCCAACAGCAGGCCGCCAAAAAACCAGCTCAACCCATTCATAAAAAGCCGGTCACCCTCGCCCCTGAAGTCAGTAAAATCAAGCAGGAACCTACGATAACTTTATATCGCAGTGCCACAGGTCAAAAGCAGGAATTGAAAATGGAACAATATATTAAAGGCGTAGTCGCTGCCGAGATCGGGCCAAAATTCCCAATGGAAGCCCTGAAAGCCCAAGCCATCGTCGCCCGTACCATGACCCTGGCACTCATCCATTATGAAAACGGAACCCAGGGCAAGCATGGCACGGATGCCAGTGATAACCATACCGAGTTTCAGGCTTATGACGAAAAGAAAATCACCGATCGCATCTCCCAGGCGGTCGATGCCACCCGCGGTCAAATTTTGACCTATAACGGGAAATTCGTTTATGGTGAGTTTCATTCTGTATCCAAGAACAAGACCGCCAGTATCGCAGAGAGTTTTCCCAAGCTAAAAGAAAAAGCTGGCGCATATATCGTACCGGTCACAACCAACGGCATCAAATACGCCCCAGCCAAATACCGCAATTGGACCGTGCGTGTGCCGCGCAGCGAGATTATGCAGATAATGGGACCCAAAGCTGGCAATTTGAATGACATCCGGATCAGTAATAAAGGGCCTTCCGGTCGTGCTTTGACGATATCCGCCGGTTCTGCTTCCATCGCCGGGGTGGATCTGCGTCAGCAGGTGGGTTTTGACCGCCTCTTTTCGACCTGCTTCACCTCCATCAAGGCGCAGGGCAATGGTATTGTTTTTAAAGGCAGCGGGTGGGGTCACGGGGCCGGGATGGAACAATGGGGAGCTTACGCCATGGCCAAGGAGGGAAAAAAAGCCCGCCAGATCGTAGAGCATTATTACCCGGGTACGACCTGGAACAGGCTTTATAAGTAAGACTTGCCGGGATTTGATGCTCTATGCCGGCTCTTCATGAGACGCAGCCAGGTAAATGCCGGACAAGATTAACAATCCGCCGGCGATCTGATACCAGGACAGCGCCTCTGCAAACAGTATCCAGGCAAAAATACTTGCTCCCACGGCTTCTCCGAGAATGGAGACAGAGACGATGGGAGCCTTTACATATTTTAACGCCCAGTTCAATATCCCGTGTCCGGCGATCCCCGGTCCCAGCGCCAGCAGGAAAAACAAGAGCCATTGGCGGGGCGGGAAATGGCTTAGATTCAAATCCATCACCAGCGAAGCAGCCAATAGAATGACCGCGGCCACCAGCGAAACGACGGCTGTGTAAGTCCAGATTCCCACCCGGATTCGGACCTTGCGACCGATGATAAAATAAATTGCCACAAACAGCCCGCTGGCCAGGGCCAGCAGATCACCCCATATTTTTCCACGGGCCAGGTCCCCGGTTCCGATACAAAAGCTCCCCGCCAGTGCGATCAATATACCCCCGGCAATCCACCCATTCAGTTTTTCCCGCAGGATAAATATTGAAAAGAGTAATACGAAAATGACCTGCAGGTTGGTAAACAATACCGAACTTGATACGCTGGTGTGTTCAAGCGAAGTGATCCAGAAAGAAAAATGCAGCGCCAGAAATATTCCAGCCCCCGTGATCAATTGATAATCATTTCTGTTTAGCTGCCGGCATTCGCTGATGATGTGGCGTCCGTCCAGCAGCAAGGCCAGCAGGAAAGTAAAAAGCACCCGGTAAAAACCGATGACCATAGGAGCTGCAGAAGAATAGCGAATAATGATGGCTGAAGTGGCGATACAGACAACCGATAAGGCGATGGGGACATAGAAGCGTGCGTTTTTCACGCGCCTGCCCCCAGATAGGATTGAATGACCGCGTCATCATTTTTAATTTCTTCCGGGATTCCCTGGGCAATTTTGCGTCCATAATCAAGCACAGCGATACGTTCGCAGATGTTCATCACCACGTTCATGTCATGTTCCACCAGAATGATGCTCAGCTGACGCTGTTCCCTGATCTTTCTGATGAGTCGCATCAGCTCCTCTTTCTCGGTGGAATTCATTCCCGCTGCCGGCTCGTCCAACAACAGCAGCTTGGGCTCCAGGGCCAGAGCCCTGGCAATTTCCAGGCGGCGCTGTTCACCATAGGACAAGTTGTCGGCATATTCGTAACGTTTATCAGCCAGATCTACGAGTTCCAACAGCTGCAAAGCGTTGACTTGGACCTTCTTTTCCTCTCGACGGGAAGAAGGCAATCCCAACATCCCGGCCAGGAACCCACTGTGACTGACACCATAACTGCCTACCCGTACATTGTCCAGCACCGACAGTTTGCTGAACAGCCGAATGTTCTGAAATGTACGGGCAATCCCCAACCGGGCAATATCATAAGCCGGCAGATTGTTCAAAACCTGTCCGTTAAAGACAACCTTCCCTTCCGTAGGAACATAAATGCCGGTGATGATATTAAACAAGGTGGTCTTGCCGGCACCGTTGGGGCCAATGATCCCGAATATTTCTTTTTCTTCTATGTTCAGATGGACGGAATCAAGCGCCCGTAAACCACCGAACTCCTGACTGATGCCCTCTAGGGTTAGGACTGCCATGATTTCACCTCTTTACGGGAAAAGCGTTTTTTAATATCATACAAGCGCACGTCGCCCAGCAATCCATTGGGCCGGAAGATCATTAGAATGACCAGCAGCGCGCCATAGAACAAGAGACGGTAATCCTGTACGATCCGCAGCATTTCCGGGGCAATAGTCAATATTACGGTGCCCAGAATGGTGCCCGGGATGCTGCCCATGCCGCCCAGCACCACCATATTCAGCAATTCAATTGATTTCATAAACCCAAAGTTGCCCGGTTCAATAAAGAACATGTAGTGGGCAAACAATCCTCCCCCCAGCCCCCCCAGAAATGCTCCGGTGGTAAAGGCCAGGACCTTAATCTGGGTGGTATTGACACCGCTGGCTTCAGCGGCGATCTCATTTTCACGGATGGCATACATGGCACGGCCGGTACGGGAATGGAGCAGTTTATAATTGAAATAAGCCACAATGATGACCAGAACCCATACCAAGGTAAACGTCGTATCTTGGGGAATCCCGGAAAAACCGACTGCTTTTCCACCCGGTTCAAAATTTAGGAAAAACACCCGCACGATTTCCGCAAATCCGATGGTCACCATGGCCAGGTAATCACCTTCCAGGCGCAGCGTCGGTAACCCCAGTAAAAAGCCAAACAGAGCTGCCACACATGCCCCGCCCAGTAAGGCGAGGAAAAACGGCACGGTATAATGCACGGTCAAAATGGCTGAAGTATATGCTCCCAGACTCATAAACCCGGCATGTCCCATCGACAATTGACCGGTAACGCCGGTGGTCAGGTTCAGTCCCAGGGCTAGAATAATATTGATCCCAATCAAAATCAGAATCCGGAAATAATAGGCGTCTATGTATTGTGAAATGATTGCATCCATTCAGCTCACCTACACCTTTTTCGATATCTTTTGACCCATCAAACCCTGGGGACGAACGATTAAAACCAGAATCAGGATGGCAAAGGCGATGGCGTCCTTATAAGAAGAAGAAAGATACGCAACCCCCATGATTTCTAACACGCCCAGCGTTAACCCGCCAACCATGGCACCCGGCACCGATCCGATCCCGCCCAGCACTGCGGCAGAAAAGGCTTTCAACCCTGCCATGGTGCCCATGTACGGCCAGACCGCATTATAGTAAATCCCCACCATGACACCGCCGGCAGCCGCCAAGGCTGAACCGATGGCAAAGGTAAAGGAGATGACCCGATTCACATTAATCCCCATCAGGGAAGAAGCATCAATGTCCTGGGAACAAGCCCGCATGGCCTTGCCGATTCTGGTTTTTTGAATCATCAACTGCAAACCTATCATGAGCAGGGCGGAAACCAGCAGAATGATTACTTGCAGGGAGGAGAGTTCCACGGAACCCAAATGAAATGTTTTTTCACTCATGACCTGTGGAAAGCGGGTGGTGTTGGTTCCCCGTAATAAAGCCATCAGTGTGGAAAGAAAAATCGAAACACCGATGGCACTGATGAGCGCTGACAGCCGGGAAGACTTGCCCCGTAAAGGGCGATAGGCAATGCGTTCCACCAATACGCCCAGTAACATGCAAAAAGCCATGGCTCCCAGCAACGCCCAGAAGATATTGATATCAAACCAGGCCACCAGGAATAATCCTGCAAAGGCTCCAAACATATATATTTCTCCATGGGCGAAATTGATCAGCTGTACGATTCCGTATACCATCGTATAACCCAATGCGATCAGTGCATAAGTGCTGCCCAGGGTCAGACCGTTGATCAACTGTTCAAAGAACATACGTATCCTCCCGCCAAGTCTTATTCAATCTGCAAGCGTATTCATTTCGGCATCCAAACATAAATATTATATCATCTATTGCGACTGCGCAAACGATAAACGTAAAAAACTGTCTGATCATTGCAGATAACAATGAGATCAAGAAGCCGGACCGCAAGTTCCAGGGAACTTGCGGTCCGGCTTTTAAGCACCTGAAGAAATATGTCAGAGCATGAAATTACATATTGACCGGGATCTTGTCTTCCAGGGCAAATTTGCCGTCTTTGATGGTCAACAGGAAAACCGGGCTCTTTAATGGTTCACGATCTTCACGAATGGTGGTCTTGCCGGATACTCCGGGATAGTCCTTCAACTGGGCCAGTTTCTCCTTGAAAACACTTGGATCGGTGCTCTGGGCTTCCTCCATGGCTTTGGCCAGGATCATGACGGCATCGTAATACTGTGCCGAGAACATATCCGGATCTTCATTGTATTTGGCCTGATAAGCGGTAATGAATTTTTCTGTTTCGGGACTGGGCTGATCGCTGGAAAATCCGCAATACAAAATGACCTTTTCTTCCACTGCCGATTGTCCCAATTTGGCCAGATCCTGTCCATACAGACCGTCTCCGCCAACCAGTTTAATGTCCAGACCTTTTTTCTGTACTTCATTCATAATCAAGGCAGCTTCGGTATAGTAACCGGTAAATACCAGCACATCAGCGTTGGCATTCTTCAGCTTGGTCACCTGAGCGGTAAAATCTGTCTCGCCGTCATTCACGCTGTCTTCCAACACTATTTTTCCGCCTTTGGCTTGGATGGCTTCTTTGAATACTGGAGTGAGCGCTGTACTGTAACCATTGTTCATGGAAGTGATGACAGCGATGTTCTTCCAACCTTGTTTGTTGATCATCCAATCAACTACGGCAGGCGCGGCGAACTTATCCAGCAGCGTATTTCTGAAGACATAATCGCCGATCTCAACGACCCCTTCACCGGTAGCACCGGCGGAGAAAATGACTATTTTGCTCTTTTGGGCAATATCCGCAGCAACTTTGGTCAGACCAGTACAGGGGTCACCAACCATGGCCACAACCTTGTCCTGGGTAATGTATTTGGTGGCTATATTGGCAATCTCACTGCTCTCGCCTTTGTTGTCTTCATAGATGCCTTCCAGTTGTTTTCCCAGTACGCCTCCCTTGGCGTTAATTTCTTCAATGGCCATTTTCATGCCCTTCTCACCAGGCAAACCATAATTGGCAACTGATCCGGTCTTGGCTCCCAGGAATCCCAATTTGATGGTGTCTCCTTCGGCGGTTTTCTCACCACTCTGGCCTCCTGCACAGCCGGCCAGCAAGGTGCCCAACATCATCACACAAATCAACAGCGCTATTTTTTTTCTAATCTTCAAACCTGTACCCTCCTCAATAGTATT
>DAOTHZ010000026.1:23803-25937 GCA_035447945.1 Syntrophomonas sp. | reverse complement strand
AATTGCCATCTACCAAGTGGCAAATCAAATTTGCGAAAAACTATTGACGGTACCAAGTTCCAAAGGGCGGCAGGTGGAAAAGGAAAAAATGCATTGCAGTATCCTGGGGCCAAAAAATCGATGTTTTCAGGGAGGGAAAATGTTTCACGTGAAACATTGTTGCCTGTTAAATGTTTGCAGTACGTTTTCGGTTCAGGGAATGGCATGAGGAAAATTTTTAGCTGAGAGTATATGCAAAACACAAATTGTGTTGGATAATTGCTGTAGGCTAAAATAGTTGGTATATTGAAAAATCGTAAAGTGAGTGATAACGATACAATACCAATGCGTGCCGTATCTTTGTATATCCCTGTTTATTACATGTATACTGGTAACGTTGCTGTTTTTTACCTGGAAAAACCGCACCGTTCTGGGTGCACGTTATTTTCTGTTGACTTTGCTCTTGGCTGAATTTTGGATTGCCGGTCAAGCCTTGGAAATGGCAGCGCTTGATTTGGCGACCAAAATATTTTGGGCCAATCTTCAATATATTCCCATCACCCTGATCTCGATATCCTATTTATATTTGGCACTCCAGTTTACCGGGCATGAACGCTGGCTCAAGTCACGCTGGCTGGTGATGATTTTGCTTGTGGTTCCAATCGTGGTGAATATTTTAGCCTGGAGCAATGATTTTCATGGCTTGGTTAGGCAAAATGTTTTTTTGGATACAAGCGGCGCCTTCCCTACGGTGGGGAAGACTTACGGCCCAGGCTTTTGGGCCTTCGCCGTATACAATTATGTCATTGCCAGCTTTACTTTAACCATTCTTGCCATGGGTTTCCGGGAAAAAATATCCTTGTATCGCAAGCAATTGTCATTGCTGTTTATTGCGCTTTTACTGCCCGTAATTTCAAATGTTTTTCAAGTCACGGGGATGAATCCTTTTCACGTTGACATTACCCCGCCGGTGATCGGATTAGCTGCGTTGATAATCTCCTGGGGGATCTTCCGCTACCGACTGTTTGACGTTGTTCCCATCGCCCATTCAATCATTATTGAGGAAATGAGAACGGGAATGATTATATTGGATCGTGAAGGCAGATTTCTGGATGTCAATCCTGCGGCCAGAAAAATGCTTGACCTGCCTGCCAAAGACTTCAGTGGTCATTTTTTAGAAACCGAATTGGGCAAATTGCCTGCGTTGATTGAGATTTTTAAGCAAGGAAAAGATGCGGTTGGTGAAGTCGCTTTCGGCAGCGATAAAATCCCCAACTATTACGAGGTTTCCTTTACCCTGGTGAAAAACGAAAAAAACGAATTCATCGGTTGGTTACTGCAAATCTACGATATCACGGAGCGAAAGGTTGCTGAAGGAATCATTCGCCATGCTGCTTACCATGATGCGCTGACGGGATTGCCCAATCGACAGTATTTTCATCTCTTGTTTGCGAAGGAACTGGCTTTTGCCAAAATGGTTGCTGATGTCTTGACGGTGGCGTTTCTGGACTTGGATGATTTCAAAATCGTTAATGATACATGGGGACATATGGCAGGCGACCAGGTACTGTGCGAGGTTGCTGAACGGCTGAAAGGAAGCTTGCGGGAGTCGGATATCATATCAAGAATCGGGGGAGACGAGTATGCTATCGTATTGCCGCACCGCGGCAACGTTGAGACGTTTGAGACCATTGAGGCCAAGATTCAGGAAGCATTACGGCCCAGCATTGAGCTTCAGGACGGAGCTGTTCAAATAAGTGCCAGTATTGGATTTAGTATGTTTCCTCACGATGCCGACAATATTGAGGATTTGTTGAAATTGGCGGATAAAGCAATGTATGAGGCAAAACAGAAAAAAGAAGCAAACTGCCAATACAGGCGAACATGTAAGGCATGAAAGAGTGCGTAAGCCAAAGTCTGGCCGGGAAGGTTGACTGCTGGCCAGGCTTTGGCTTTTGTCACTTAGTTATACGGAAAAGACTATTATCAAGGTTTTTTTAACGATATTATGAATTATTCGATTTTATTGGGTGCCAGCGCGACCGGTTTGCCGTTGAACATGCCATAGTAGTCCAGTCGCCTGATTTGCGAGCTTCACCGCCTCCTCTGCAGTGCTAAGTTTTTCCCGGCACATTTTCAGAAGATCCCTCGCCAT
>DAOTHZ010000026.1:0-23703 GCA_035447945.1 Syntrophomonas sp. | reverse complement strand
TCGCCATTCTTTTGTTGTTTTCCACGTCATAGGCACCCATGATCGCGATATCTTCCATAATGGGTGAGCCGCCCCCATGTACACCGGCTATCTGACAGGCGGTGGCATAATCTGTTTACATTTTTAAGCAAAGCCCGGGTGGGAATGGCGATGATTTCATCCACATAAGGGGACATGGTATTATGAAGTTTGGTTCCTCTGACGACTACGCCATCCGGCCTTCTTTCCACCACATGCAGGTACTGGTCGGGGTCGGGCTGTTCGCCGGGTCGGTATCTGCGATTACCTTTGGAGTCGGTTTGCGCACAGGAAGCCACGATATTATTGTCCTGGAAAAACTGCAGATAGGTCAGAAAGTTCTCATGATAACTGGTGCCGTATTTTAAATCGGTGTTTTTGGTAGTAACGGAAAGGGCATTCATGGCATCAATGCCCATGCAGCGCATAAAGCATCTGATTATTGAATAGATGGAAGATAAAACCGACTTGAAACAGGAGCGTTAAGGGCCTGTTCCTCCCGTTAAAATTATTTGCAAAAAGTATGCCATGGATTAAGGATTCCGTGACGAAACCCCGTCAAGGCTGGAAATGCCAGAAACGAAGGGAATCAACTGGCGACAAGCGGTATCGTCTGATTGTTGGGATGATTGTGATACGTCGAAAGATTATTTTAAATTGGATCAGTTTGTAACGTATCGAATGACATAATGTAACATGACAATGAATTGCCTGAACACAAGAGCCAGCGAATTTTTCTTTATTTTAAGCAGGGAATTTGACTTAAATAGCAAATCTTATAATAATGGAATGTAGAAGATCAAAACCTTTTGCTGAAAATAATTGCAGCATCATAAGGTTGTGATATAATAAAAAAACACCAAATTAATTCTGATACAAAATATTCGAATCAAAAATTTGTCTAACACATGTTAGCGGAAGGAGCGATATAGAATGGATTTTAGTTTAACCAAGGAAGAAGCCCTGATCCAAAAGATGGCGCGGGAGTTTGCGGAGAAAAATATTCTTCCCATCGCCGAGCAGATCGACCATGAGAACAAAGTACCCCAGGAAATTATTGAAGGCCTGGCTGAGCTGGAGCTCATGGGGATTCCCTTCGACGAGAAGTTCGGTGGTGCCAACGCCGGCTATGTCAGCTATGTGCTGGCGATGGAGCAACTGGCACGTTGTTCATCCGGTGTTACCATGATTCTGTCGGCCCATACGCTGGCAGTGAGTTCCATCAATACGTTCGGTACAGAGGAACAAAAGCTGAAATACATGCCCAAATGCTGCAATGGGGAATTCATTGCGTCCTTTGCGTTTACCGAACCCGGCACCGGCTCGGACCCCAAACAGATTACCACCACCGCCACCAAAGATGGTGACAGTTATGTCCTGAACGGGACCAAACGCTTTATTTCCAATGCCAATTACCCCGGTCCGATCGTAATTTTCGCCCGTGAAACCGAAACCAATGAAATCACCGCCTTTATCGTGGATAAATGGAGTGAAGGGTATTCCATCTCCGAGCCCTGGAAGAAGATGGGTCTGCACGGCGGCTTGCTGCTGGACGTATATATGAAAGATGTGCGGGTTCCTGCATCCAATGTTCTGGGGCAAGCCGGTCAGGGCTATCCGATTCTGCAATTGGGTATTTCCTTCGGCAAAATCGGGGTCAGCTCCAGTTCTCTGGGCGGCATCCTGGCGGCTTATGAAGAGGGCATGAAATATGCCAAGGAAAAAACCCATCGCGGCACACCGATCGCCAAATTCCAGTCGATTCAGCTGAAGGTTGCAGATCTGGCCATGCTGTTGGAATCATCCCGTTGGCTTACGTATCGGCTGGCTTATCTGGCCGACAATTTCAAAAATCCCATAGTGTTTGCCAAAGAAGCTGCCCTGACCAAGACGGTGGTCTGCGACAATTCTGTGAAAGCGGCCCGGGTTGCCCTGGATATCCACGGTTCTTACGGATGCATGGAAGATTACAAGATCTCCCGCCTTTACAAGGATGCCATCATGGGTCCGCAGATCGAAGGCGTTGAGGACATGCAGAAAATGATCATTGCCGGAGTTCTCCTTAAAGGGTAAAGCTTATATTATAAAGAAGCGAATATGGGAACCCTTAAAGAGGGTTCCCTTTTTAAAAAGGACTGGTCACTAGTTTGAGAAGAAAGGTGTGCCCGGGATGGAAAAGGATTTTGATGTAATTGTTGTGGGCGGCGGGTTGTCAGGTTTGGCAGCGGCCTATACTATGGCTGATGCAGGAATGGAAGTACTTGTGCTGGAGCGGGGCGATTATTCCGGAGCCAAAAATGTTACCGGGGGGAGACTGTATGTTAATCCGGTACGGGAGATGTTTCCTGACCTCTGGAAGAAAGCGCCTCTGGAAAGGTTCATTGCCCACGAAGAAGTCAGCATTATGGACCAAGATCGCAGTATCACCATGCGCTATGACGGCAATGAACTGGCGCAGGAACCTTATCAGAGCTACAGTGTCCTGCGGGGCAAATTCGATAAAAATTTTGCCAAGGTGACGGAAAGAAAAGGCGTGTCCATGGTCACCAAGAGCCGGGTCGATGATCTGATCATTGAAAACGGCAAGGTAGAAGGGGTCATGGCCGGCGAAGATGCCCTGACGGCCAATATCGTGATTGCCTGTGATGGCGTATTGTCTTTGCTGGCGGAAAAAGCCGGTTTGAGAAAACCGGGTCTGGACAAGGACCACGCGGTTGGTTTTAAGGAAATTATTGAACTGGATCGGACTGTTTTAGAGGACCGCTTCAACCTGGAAGGCGACGAAGGGGCGGCGCGTCTGTATATGGGCGAAGTCACCCGCGGAAAATTCGGCGGCGGGTTCCTCTACACGAATAAAGAGAGCATCAGTCTGGGGATTGTGGTCGGCATCAAGGATTTGATGGAAGAACCGCTGGTGCAGGCTCCCGATTTACTGGATGCCTTCAAACAAAGACCGGAAGTGGCTCGTCTCATCAAAGGCGGCCAGACTAGTGAATATTCCGCCCATGTGATTCCCGAAGGCGGGCTCCACAGCATGGGCAAGCTGTATGGAGAAGGTATTCTGATTGCCGGTGACGCCGCTGGTTTTTCCATGAACATCGGCGTAACCGTGCGGGGGATGGAATATGCCATGGCCACCGGCTACTATGCTGCCCAGGCGGCCATCAAAGCCAAGGAGGCCGGCAGTTACAATGCCGCTACCCTGGCGGTGTATGAAAAACTCCTCAGCGAGAGTTTTGTGATGAAGGATTTCCAGAGCTTCAAGGAGGCCCCCCATGCGCTGGACAACCCCCGTTTCTTTAATCGTTATCCGCAGTTGGCCGGGGATATTATGCGGGACTTGTATGCGGTTCCCAATGGTCCCAAGGAAAGAATTTACCCGACGATGATGAAGTATATCAAGTTCAATGAGATGTTTGCCTTTCTCAAGGACTTCTGGGGGGTTAGAAAAATATGAGCGAACTGATGGGTTTAAAGGCTAAACTGGGCCTGGACGTATTTAAACACGACAAGGAACCACATATTAAAATCAAACCCGGCATGGAGAAGGATGCCCGTCTGAAAAAAGCTGTGCTGGTCTGTCCGGCGGGACTCTACAGCGAAAACGCTGCCGGAGAAGTCGAGCTGACCATCGATGGTTGCCTGGAGTGCGGTACCTGCAGGATCGCCTGCGGGACTGAAGTTCTGGAGTGGAACTATCCCAACAGCGGATGCGGCGTTCAATTCCGGTTTGGATAAAGGTGCCAGGCACCAAACTTTCTAACTTATGGAGTGGCTCTCAGTTGGTTTGGTTTTTTTGATGCAAAGGGATGCGAATTATATGATTAGTGCTAATAATAATGAAGTATCCATCCCTGGTTGTATCGGTGCATACGGAGAGTAAATATAAAATGAATTGCTAGGAGGGAAAAAAATGAACATCGTGGTTGCTATGAAGCAGATCCCCGATCTTCAGCAGGTCAGGATCCGCAATCGTCAGCCGGTATTTGAAGATGTGCCCTTAACCCTGGGCAACATCGATAAAAACGCTCTGGAAGCCGGGGTGACGTTAAAAGAAGCAGCGGATGCCAAATTGTTTGTGGTTTCAGCCGGCAACGAGGAGCTGGAGGATACCGTCAAGGAAGCTCTGGCCGCCGGTGCCGACGAAGCATTTCTGGTGATTGACGACGCCCTGGACCATATCTCCAGTGACGTCAGCGCCGCTTTGATTGCCGGTGCAGTGAAAAAAATCGATGCTGTGGGCATCATCCTGTTTGGCGAAGGTAGCGGTGACAATTATTCTGGTCAGGTTGCCTCACGGGTGGCTGAGATTCTTGATCTGCCGCAGATCGGCTATGCCAAGGCCATCGAGTTGGCAGACAACAAAGTCAAAGTGGTACGTTCCCTGGAAGACTGCGAAGAAGTGGTTGAATCGGAACTGCCCGTGGTCATATCGGTCGTATCCGATATCAACGAAGTCCGCATTCCTTCCGTTACCCAGATCCTGAAAGCTGGCAAAAAGCCGAAGGAAGTCGTTGAACCCGACGATCTGGATATTGCCATCAACGCGAAACCGATCGTTGCCACCCTCAGCAATTTGGCGCCGGAGTCGGCCCGCAAAGGGATCGCCGTGAAATCTGTTGACGAATTGGTCAAGGCCCTCACCACTGAAGGCCTTATCGGGAGGTGATGACAATGGCAGGAATTATGATATACAGCGACAAGACAGCCTATGCCCTGCAATTGGTTACGGTAGCCCAGATGATTGCCAAGGATGCAGGTCTGGCCATTAAAGCCATCAGCATCAATGACGCTGAGCAGGCCGGGGAACTGTCCAAACGGGCGGATACTTACAAGATTGACAATGCGGCCATTCAGGTTGGCGACACTGCTGCGGTCGCAGCCGCTCTGAAACAAACCGCCGCCCAGCTGGGTGCCAATATTGTGTTGCTCTCATCCAATCGCCGCGGCAAGGAGCTTTCCGGCAGATTGGCCCAATCATTGGGAGCCGGCTGTTTGACTGATGTTAATAGCATCAGCAGCAACGCCGGCAAGATCGAATGTTCACGCAATGCCCTGGGCGGTGCCACGGTTGCTGTCCAGCAGATCGAGACTGAAAACCAAGTCATCGCCATCATGCCCAAAGCCTATGAAGCTGCGCCCGAAGCCGGCGGCAGTTTGAATGATCTGGCTGTAGACGTCAAAGCTTCACCGCTCAAGGTGCTGTCAGTCAACCCCAAGGGTGGCGACAGCGTAGACATCGAAGCGGCTGATATATTGGTAGCGGTTGGACAGGGTGTAGAAAACAAGGATGATCTGGCCACCGTGGAAGCCATCGCCAAAGCTCTGGGCGGCGAAGTAGCCTGCTCCAAACCGGTGGCAACCGACAAGAAATGGTTCTCGGAAGAAAGAATCATCGGTCTTTCCGGCAAGAAATGCAAACCCAGCCTGGCCATCCTCTTGGGGATCTCTGGACAGGTGCAGTTCACCGTCGGTATCCGTGACGCCAAAACCATCGTAGCGGTCAACAATGATGAAAATGCCGACATCCTGAAGATGGCCGACTATGTCATGGTAGCCGATGTGGAAGAGGTCATGCCGGCCCTGCTGAAAGCGCTGAGTTAGGCAGAACCGGTTCTTTATATTTCAATCGATACAAGCCTCCGGTTGATACTGAAAAAGCATCAACCGGAGGCTTTTTATTGGAGTTTGTGTTTACATGATATGCAAAAAATACATTCATCTAAAATGATCGTTGCACTACATTCAAAGATAAAGAAACAAACGGGACAAATATGTCCTAAAACGGTCAAGGAATACTTCGTCGAGACAAAATTGACTTAAATCAAACTTGCCAACAAATATTGCTTGCCGGGTTGAGGCTTGTTTTGTGACTCTTTTTTTAAAAGCAGATGTGGTATGGAATTTGCTAATTAATAGAGAGAAACAGAAATGGTGAGGCTATACACACAAGGCTCACAAATACAATCGGAGGTGTAGAGAATGGACAGAAGATGGTATCAATTCTATGATCAGGAGGTTCCGCCAAGCATTGATTATCCAAATATTACATTGAAGGATATGTTTAACAGCAATGCTGAAGCGAACCCAGACAAGCCGTACCTTATTTTTAAGGATATCAAAATCCCTTACAAGGTGAGCAATAGCATGGCCAGGCAATTGGCCAACGCTTTGTTGTCAGTCGGGGTGGAAAAAGGCGACAGAATCTTGTTGATGATGCCCAACATTCCGCAGTATGCAATTTCCCTGATGGCCTGTTATAAAATCGGTGGGATAGCGGTGGGTGCAAACCCGCTTTATACAGTTCCGGAACTGACTCACCAATTCAGCGATTGCAGTGCCAAAGCAGTCATTGTGCTGGCTTCATTTGCGGAAAAAGCCCTGCAGATCTATCAGGAAGGGAAAACCCAAATCGAGCAGGTAATCATCGTTGGTGCCAAGGGCAGCGGCATTGAAACCAATGATCATATTCATGATTATGACACCCTTATGGCGGCCGGCAGTCACGAAGAACCGGCCATTGAAGTGGTTCCCGAAGATATTGCCATGCTGCAGTACACCGGTGGAACAACCGGTGTTTCCAAAGGCTGTATGCTGACCCATGCCAATCTTGTCGCGATGACCATGCAAGATGGCATATGGTTTTCTCCCTCTGTACCGCCTGAAGTAATCCGTACACTGGCAACCATTCCGCTTCATCACATCTTCGGAATGAACTGCAATATTAATCTTTCATTGTATGGAGGGGGTACGATCGTTTTGGTGGCACAGCCAACCCCGGACAACATTTTGGAAGCCATCAACGATCATGAACCTACTTGCTGGGCGGCAGTTCCGGCTTTGATTCAAGGAATGAATCAGCATCCAGGAATCAGGGATTCAAAAATCAAATCCATGAAAGGGATTTGTTGTGGATCAGCGCCGCTGCCGGTAGAAGTAATGAAGACATTTGTGGAAATATCCGGTGCCATGATTACAGAGGGTTATGGGATGTCAGAAACCAGCAACATTGTTACCGCCAACCCCATCAAGGGACTCAAAAAAACAGGCAGTATTGGTATTCCCTGGCCGGATGTTGACATCAAGATCGTTGATGTTGAGACCGGGACCAAAGAGATGGCCACAGGTGAGTCTGGAGAAATTCTTATCAAAGGACCCCAGGTGATGAAGGGATATTGGAATAATCCGCAAGAGACCGCCAATGTATTCAGGGATGGCTGGCTGTATTCAGGTGATGTCGGTTATATGGACGAAGATGGATATATCTTTATTGTGGATCGCAAAAAGGACATGTTGCTTTGCAGCGGCTTCAATGTTTTCCCGCGCGAAATCGATGAAGTCATGTACACCAATCCCAAGGTGTTGGAAGCCTGTACGATTGGGGTGCCGGATGAAAAACGCGGCGAAACGGTGAAGGTGTTTGTCGTTCTCAAACCCGGTCAGAGCATGACCGAAGAGGAAGTTATCGACTTCTGCAAACAGCAGTTGGCACCTTACAAAGTACCGAAGATCGTTGAGTTTATTGACAGTGTGCCGAGAACTTCGGTAGGCAAACCAGACCGCAAGGCCTTGCGCGCCATGGAAGAAGCCAAAAGAAACGGCTAAGGTTGTACGACAAATTGTTTTTTAATGGTAAAAACCTGAAGATGCGTGCACATAGAAATGCTCCCCTGAAAGCAGTCCGCCTGCGGAAAGGGGAGCGTGTTTTCATAGTATAAAGACGGGACCGAATGTTTAGGAGCCTAGCGTTCAATATTGTACAGGTTGATCTTGCGGTCGACGGTGCGGCGTGAGACTCCCAAATCGGCTGCAACACGGCCGACATTGCCGTTGTATTGTTTGAGCAATGCCTTGATCTGGCTGCGCTCCAGCGCGGCTTTTTGTTGCTTGATGCTGGATGGCAGCTGGGCGGACGACAGAGCAGCCGGCAGTGGGGTGGCAGTGATCGAATGATGGTTCGGATGCTGGCTGAAAGCATCCAGGATCTCCCGCGGAAGATTTTCTGTTCGGATTGCATAATCCTTGACGGAATACAAGATCTTTTCTGCAAAATTCTGCAGTTCTCGAACATTGCCCGGCCATGCGTAATTTTTTAGCAGGTTCCAGACCGAGGCTTCAATGCCGTTCATATGCTCCAGCCATTGCTTGTCACCGGAGGTCAGAAAATAGTTCAACAACAACTCGATATCTCCGTGGCGTTCACGCAGGGGAGGAATACGCAGGTTGAGTACATTGATCCGATAGTACAGGTCCTGCCGGAATGTTCCCTTTTGAACTTCTGTAAACAAATGCTTTTGCGTGGCACAGATCACGCGCACATCAACCGGAATGGTCTTCGAGCCACCAAGTCGGCAAATTTGTTTTTCCTGCAGGACGCGCAGCAGAGCAACCTGCTGCTCCAGCGGCATGTCGGATATTTCATCCAGGAATAATGTTCCGCCCTGGGCAAGTTCAAATTTGCCGGGATTTCCACCTTTTCTTGCACCGGTGTAAGCCCCGTCGGCATATCCAAATAGTTCGCTGCCGACCAGTTCATGAGGGATGGCGCCGCAATTGACCGCAATGAACGGGCCATCGGCGCAGACACTCTGGTTGTGGATGGACTGGGCAAACAGTTCCTTTCCGGTACCGCTTTCGCCTTCGATCAGGATGGTATTTTTATTGAGAGCCGCGTTTCTGGCTGCTTCGATCGTATCCAGCATGATTGGGTCGTCGGTCAGAATATCTGCAAAGCGAAAATGAGCCTGGGCACTGTTATATCTGTTTACCAGCCGGTGTATTTCAGCAAGGGGTTTAAGGATCAAGATGCCCTTGTTGCCAAGTCCGTCGGAATCTTCAATGGGAGTTCCGGTAGCCAGGAATTGCATTTCCCGGCCATTGATCTGTAATGACACCTCTTCTTCGGCAAAGGCCTGTTGTTTCATGAATAGCTGTTTGATAGAGGGGTTCCGCGATGTCAATACTTCAAAAATTAACTGATCTTTCAATGTTTTTAAGGTGTTGCCCAACATATATTCGAGTTTTCGGTTTATGAATTCAATTTCTCCTTGTGAAGTAAGGATGATTACGCCGTCAGAAATATTCGAGATAACGCTTTGGAGCATAATTTGACTGGCGGTCAGCGCATGATTTGACAAGGTCACTTCCTGAGTCCTTTCCTGGACCAGGTGATCCAGATGATCGTGAGCCATTTGCAGCTCCATCTGGGCCATTTTCCTTGCGGTGATGTCGTATGCACCAAAAAACGTGTAAGGATGTCCTTCTATCATTTCAATAGTAACAAAGAGATCAACCCATTTTTCCGTGCCGTCTTTCAGCTTGATTTTTATTTCGTAATTGTCCGGTCGGTCTTCACCGCGCGAGCGGGCATAATGATTTGACTTTAACATTTCCTGAAATTCTGGATGTACCAAAGGCTCCCAAAAGTTTTCCAGGTTTAACAACTCTTCCGCGCCGAATCCGGTAAATTCCTGCAGCGCTTTGTTGGTCCATACGTATTTGCCCTCTTCGTTAAGGACGTAAACCATTAGCGGTCCGGTACTGAGAAACTTAATAAAGTTTAAATCCTCTGGAATTCTGACGGTCATGCAACATTTCCTCCCTCAAGCCTGTTGTTCAAAATATAACACAAGCATACGATTGCAGACAAACAAACATGGACAGTATTGTCGAAAAATTGGCCAATTATCATCATGTTGAGTCATATTTGTCTTGAAAGACTTCGGGATGGGATTCGCTGGCCAGACATTTATCCGGAGTATTTAAAAAAGAATCTGATTGGCAGAAAAAACGGATAACGGGCTGCAGATGTAACAGAATTAATTTATTGTGGGCATATGCTTGTATTAATGATATAATTCCTGTAATCATTGTCTAAAATAAAGACGATGTCTTGTTCAACTCTTTTGTACGGAGGTAATAATATGTATATCAGTGAGGATACACTGGACCGAATCATAAAAGAAGATACGCCTTATATTGATTTGACAACGATGGTACTTGGAATTGGTAATGAGCAGGGAAGAATCTCTTTTTCCTCCCGTGAGGCGGGAATTCTTTGCGGATCCGAGGAAGTGGCCCGCATCCTGCAAAAACTGGGGGCCAAAACCAATCTGGTGCTGCCCAGCGGTACGTCAATATCACCGCAGCAACTTTTCCTGCAAGCGGAGGGAACTGCGGCTGGTTTGCATATCGCTTGGAAAGCCAGTCTTAATATAGTAGAATACTGCAGCGGCATCGCTACTCGCACCCATGAACTATTGACCAAAGCGCGCACGGTAAATCCTGATGTCAACATATTGTCGACCCGCAAAATGTTTCCGGGGACACGAGAACTGGCTGTTAAAGCGGTAGTCGCAGGGGGGGGGCTTCCTCATCGCCTGGGGTTGTCGGAAACCATTCTGGTCTTTCGCCAGCACATTAATTTTCTGGGCGGTATGGAAGAACTGGCCAAAAATATTCCCCAATTCAAGCAACGGGACTGCGAAAAAAAATTCATCGTCGAAGTAGAAAAACTGGACGACGCTCTCCTGCTGGCGGCAGCGGGAGTGGACGGACTTCAGTTTGACAAGGTCCCTCCCCAGCAGCTCAAGCAATTTGTAGAAGTGATCCGGGAATCATATCCTGGTATTGTGCTGATCGGAGCGGGTGGAATCAAAGAATCCAATGTGATTGATTATGCGGCTTCAGGTGTGGCAGGAATAGTTACGACTTCCATGTATTTTGGCCGGCCGTTGGATATATCGGTTAAAATTGAGCCAATCTAAACCGTGATCATGACTTGGTCAGCTACGAAGCGGGCGTGGACGGAAGGAGATGGGATTTAGTGATTGATTTGTCGATTCCGGGAAGAGAACCTATGCAGCTGCAGCAGTTAATCCTGGATATGAACGGCACGCTGACCAAAGACGGTGTTCTGCAGGAAGGTGTTGCCGAACGGATAGAGCAGTTGAAAGGCCACCTGAAGATTTATCTGTTGACCGCTGATACTTTTGGAACCGGGGCACAGGTAGCAAGGCATCTGGGTATCAGGATATCTGTCGTGAGTTCTGCCAATGGCGTGCAGGACAAGTCTGATTTTGCTGCTTCTCTTGTTCCTGCCGGTATCATTGCCGTCGGCAACGGCTATAACGACAAGGAGATGTTTGCACAGGCAGATTTGTCGATTGCCGTGATCGGGCCGGAGGGTTGTTGCGTAAAGGCATTGTTGAATGCGGATATTGTTGTCAATCATATTAATGATGCCTTGGATTTACTGCTTAATCCATTGCGAATTATTGCTGATCTGCGTACGTGATTTATTGGACTAAACGAAAAAATGACTGTTTACGGGGAGTTGAGGGAATGAAAAGAAATATCAAAACACTGTATTTCAGTGCAACCGATACCACCAAAAAGGTGGTCACTGAATTGGCCGGCAGTCTTGCAGCCAGGATGAACGGCGCTGCCGGCATCAGCCAATTTGACTTTACCCTGCCGGAAGCGCGCCAAGTAGTGCGCTCATATGCAGGCGACGATGTGGTCGTGGTAGGTGTGCCGGTTTATGCCGGACGGGTGCCCAATGTGCTGGTGAAATATTTACATACCCTGCAAGGCAACGGTGCCCTGGCGGTAGCCGTGGTTGTCTACGGCAACCGCGATTATGATGATGCGCTGCTGGAATTGACAGACCTGCTGACCGAGCAGAATTTTACTGTAATCGCCGGCGGCGCCTTTGTCGGAGAACATTCCTTTTCCCGCACCCTCGGCGCCCAGCGTCCTGACGAAAAAGATATCGCCATCGTGCGTGATTTTGCGGGGCAGATTTATTCCAAGCTGACCACGCAGACTTCCTTTCCGCCCATTGCGGTCAAAGGCAATCATCCGTATAAAAAATACTATGCCCCCAGAGACAAACAGGGTAATAAGATTTCCGATTTTCATCTCATCAAACCTAAAACCAGCGACGATTGCATAGACTGTAAACTTTGTGCAGAGGTTTGTCCCATGGGTTCCATCGATTATGACCAACCTTCCGTCATGATCGGCATCTGCATCAAGTGCTGTGCCTGCATTAAAAAATGTCCTGTCGAGGCCAAGTATTTTGATGACGAGAACTATTTATGGCACAAGCAGCTACTGGAGGAGAATTTTGCCCGCCGCAGCGAACCGGAATTTTTTGTGTAATAACAGTAATAAACATTACCCGTGGCTTATCCGCCATCCTGGAAAAAATCCGGAATTTTGTCTGCGCACTTTATTGGCCAAGGACCAGCCAGGAAAAAAACGGAAACGTACTCTTCGAAGGAGCAATAATCATGCAACCCTGGGTGAAAATGTTGTTAAGCTGGTACGATCAGGAAAAGCGCGATCTTCCCTGGCGTCGCTGCCGCGATCCCTACGCCATCTGGATCTCGGAAATCATGTTGCAGCAGACCCGGGTGGAAACGGTGCGGGACTATTACCGGCGTTGGATGGAGCGTTTCCCGGATATTAAGAGCCTGGCACAAGCTGATGTCGATACTGTACTAAAAATGTGGGAAGGCCTGGGTTACTATACCCGCGCCCGCAACCTGCATAAAGCTGCCCGGCTGATGGTGGAAGCAAGCGACGGGAATTTTCCTTCGTCTTATCTGGAAATCCTGGCGCTGCCGGGGATCGGTTCCTATACCGCCGGGGCCGTTGCCAGCATTGCCTTTGACCAGCCGACGCCGGCCGTCGACGGCAATGTGCTGCGGGTGATGAGCCGTCTCTTTGCCCTACCGGACATCGCTCGACCGGATGTGCAGGCAGCCATTAAAAAAGAGGTGGCAGAGGGCTTCCCTGACCAACGGGCGGGTGATTACACTCAGGCGCTGATGGAATTGGGCGCGCTGGTATGCGTGCCGCGCCGCCCCCTGTGCGAACGTTGTCCGTTGACAGGTTTGTGTCAGGCCTTTGCACAGAATGCCCAAGGACTATGGCCGCTCGTCAAGGAAAAAAAGCCGGGACGGGAAGTCAAACGGTTGGTGGCGGTCATCCGCCAAGGTGATGCCATCCTCCTGCACCGGCGACAGCCTACCGGATTGCTGGCCGGTTTATGGGAATTCCCCGGCGTGGAAGGCAGCCGGAAGCAGGAATTGGCGGTCAGGTTTGCGGAAGAATTCGGTATGCAACTGAAAGTAGGCCAACACGTGTTGGATGCCATCCATGTCTTTACCCATCTGCAATGGCAGATGAAAGTCTATGAGGCAACCCTGGTGGGTGATGCTGATCTCAGCGGGCAGCCTGATTTCAAATGGGTCCGCATAGATGAAATCGAGCAACTGGCTATCCCCACCGCCTTTCAAAAAATCAAACAAAGACTGCAATAAGAAAGCTGTCTTCTATAACCTATCGTGGTTAAGGGACAGCTTTTTACATTCCTATGAGCATGCGTTTATTCAAGATAAAAGGGGTTGTGATGTGTAGCGGCATACCAACGAATTGGATTAAAATTCGCAGGAGCGGACGGTACGGGGGAAGGGAATAACATCCCGGATGTTGGTGACCCCGGTGATGTACATGAGGATCCGCTCAAATCCCAATCCAAAGCCGGCATGCTTAACCCCGCCGTATTTTCTCAGATCCAGATACCACCACAGATCTTTTTCGTTGATATGAAATGACTCCATTTTTTGCTGCAGCATTGCGTATCTTTCTTCCCGCTGACTGCCGCCGATGATCTCACCCACACCCGGAACCAGCAGATCCATGGCGGCCACGGTCTTGCCGTCATCATTAAGTCGCATGTAAAAAGCCTTGATTTTCTGAGGATAATCAGTGACGAAGACGGGTTTGTTAAATATCTTTTCTGTCAGATAGCGCTCATGTTCGGTTTGCAGATCATGGCCCCAGGCCACTGGATATTCGAAAGTGGCTTTGGATTGCAGCAGCAGATCCACCGCTTCGCTATACGTGATGCGGGCAAACTCTGCCTGGACGACCTGCAGCAGCCTTTCTTTCAGACCTTTGTCCACAAAGCTGTTGAGGAATTCCATCTCTTGCGAACAATGCTCCAATACATAAGCGATGAGATATTTGATCATGGCTTCGGCCATGCGCATGTCGTCCTGCAGATCGGCAAAGGCCATTTCCGGCTCAATCATCCAGAATTCGGCAGCATGACGGGCGGTATTCGAATTCTCGGCCCGGAAGGTGGGACCAAAGGTATAGACATCCCGGAAGGCCAGCGCGAACACTTCGGCCTGCAGCTGGCCGCTGACGGTCAGGTTGGTCCGGCTGCCAAAAAAGTCCCGGCTGAAGTCTACTTCCCCGTCTTCACGCAGGGGCGGATGCTGATCATCGAGGGTGGTGACCCGGAACATTTCACCGGCCCCTTCCGCGTCAATGGCGGTGATGATGGGGGTGTGAACATAGACAAAGCCTCGTTCCTGGAAGAACTTATGAATGGCATAGGCCAAGACCGACCTGATCCTAAACACGGCGGCAAACAGGTTGGTGCGCGGCCGCAAATGAGCCGTCTCACGCAGAAACTCGCGGGAATGCTTCTTGGGTTGAATGGGATAATCCTCTGCTGCATCCCCTTCCAGCAGAATCTCGCGGGCGGATATTTCAAAAGGCTGTTTGGCTTCGGGCGTGTTTACGACCACGCCTCGGACGATTACGGCTGCCCCCACCCGGTATTTGGCAACTTCGTTATAGTTTCTCAGACGTTCCTTGTCGTAGACGATTTGAATGGTGTTGAAATGGGTACCGTCATTTAGGGCAATAAACCCGAATGACTTTTGGTCACGATTGTTTCTGATCCAGCCGTGGAGTTCAACCTCTCTGCCGGTATATGCGGTGAAGTCTCTGACGAGTTGACGCACGAGTAGTTTGTCCATGGGCATCCTCCTTCGTTCTATTTATATTACGCCATATACCCGGCAATTATTAATTGATTAGCCTGCGCTGTTCATCTGCTGCGGCCGATATTGCTCCAGCCAGCCGGCCACTTCCTGCCAGTGATTAACGCGGATGATGTTTTCATTATGCAGGTGCCGGTTGTAAGGATACTCAAACATAATTACCGGCAAATGAGGACTGATTTCGCTGACTAGTTCATAATGGTCCTCGATCATCACTTCCACCCCGTTGTCCCGGCAAACCTCCAGTTTGCTGAAAAAGTGCATATTGTCAGTTTGGTTGAGGATCAACCGGTCATAGGGCACCCCATGCTGTTGCAGCCAATTCCGGGTTACTTCTTCGACCGCCGGGAATTTTTGGTTGCGGGAGGTAATCAAGATCAGTTCATGCTGTTTTTTTAATTCCCGGATGACTTCCACGGCTTGTTCCTTGGGCTGCATATTGGTATAGATCCGGCCCAGATAATGGTTTAAAAAGTCGTCCGCAACCCTTTTATCCCAGCCCAGGATGTCTTCCAGATAATAATATCGCAAGTCGGCAACAGTATTAAGCCCTTGCTCGCGGCCGAAAATCTGCGCATAATGCAGAATCATTTCGGTGGTATGGGTAATGGTGTTATCTATATCAATGCCTAAAATCATCTTATATCCTCCTGATTTTTCTAACAGACTATCGTTTCATCTTAAAACCAATTTGACTGGCTGGCAAGTGCTAATGTCTTCCTGATGTGTCCAAGCAGGGTCGATAGGCTGAAAAAGAAAATACTATTCCTGTCACATTCTGAACTTGTTGAAGAGTTGCAACGAATGAAATCTCTCCTGCTTCTTCCTTCCCTGCTTTCATTTATAGCGCTGCAACCTGTTTATTATGCTACAATAAATGCTGGAGTCAGGGAGAGATTCCTGCCCCAATCATTTATGCAAAGAAGATGAAAGATTGCTAAAAAGGATTGTTGACCGCAACAAGTTCCGATTTTTATTGATAATTTCCCTAAGTCTGCTCTGGATTGTGGTCTATCTGATGCGGGTCAATATCGGGGCCCTGCTGGTTGATGCCCGTTTCCTGCAGGACCTGGCGCTGGAGGGCAAGACTGCCCAACAGGGACTGCTGATGACCGTATTTCTGGTCGTCTACTCGCTGGCCAACATGGCTGCCATCCCTATCAGTAAACGATTGGGGCCGCGGCAGACCATTGTGCTGGGGGTATTGATCGCCGGCCTGGCAATGATCGCCGGCGGCTGGGCAGCATCCTTTGCCGCCATCCTGCTGATTCGGGTGCTGCTGGGCGTCGGCAACGGGATTCATTTCCCCAATATGAGCACTTTGGTTAAACGATGGTTTCCGCCGCAGGAGAGGGGAATGGCCAATTCTCTTTACGGGGTGGGCGGCTGTATTGGTATGGTGATCGCCTTTCCGCTTTTTTCCGCCATCAATAACCATCTGGGGTGGGAATACAGCTTTATCATCCCGGGGCTGCTGGCCTTGCTGGCGACTCTGCCGCTGTGGCTGCGCTGGATTTCGGATTCACCTGGGGATAATCCCTATATATCAGTCACAGAATTGAATTATATCTGTTCCTGGAATCGGGAAGCAGATGGTGAACAAAATGAAAAAGAGGGTTTCGGCGTCAGATTATTACTGGGCAATCCCTCCTTCTGGATGCTGTGCCTGGCCTATACGGCTTTTTTAAGCAGTTGGTGGGGGTTGCTGACCTGGATGCCGCAATATCTGGTGGAAGCCCGGGGGTTTAATTTGCAGGGCACCGCCAGCAACGTTACACTGGCATATATCGTTTCCACCATCGGGATTTTGACCGGCGGACGCCTGGTGGACAGGAGCAGCCGCCGCAGCCGGATCGCCTTTATGTCCCTGATGACAGTGGCGCTGGCTACTCTGGGGGTGGCTGTGATCCCTTCGGCCTCCCTGGCAGTGATCTTTATGATTGTTGCCGTTGGGATCAATGAGTTTGTTTATCCTTGTGTCTGGTCGCTGTTGCAATCACTGCTGCCGGACCGGATGATAGCCGCCGGCTCCGGGACCATGAGCGGCGTCAGCAATCTGCTTTCCGCCCTATCGCCTCTGGCAATCGGCTGGTTGATCCAGATCAGCGGCAGCTATGTGCTGGGCTTGATGTTCCTGGTATCCATGTCGGCGGTGGGGGCGCTCAGTTGTTTGTTCTTGTATCGTCAAGGCTATTAAGGCCGGCTGCTTGGCGTTGCAGCTTAAAAAAGTTTGTAAAGAAGGAATTGGCTGATGATTTTTTTCAACAATGATTATTGCGAAGGGGCCCATCCTCTGGTTATGGAAAAATTGCTGGCAACCAACCTGGAGCAGACCATTGGTTACGGCGAGGATCATCACTGTATGGAAGCCGCCCGGCTGATTAGGAAAAAATGTGGGCGCGATGATCTCGATGTGCATTTTCTGGTGGGCGGCACCCAGACCAATTTTACTTTTATAGCCTCTGCCTTGCGCCCGCATCAGGGGGTTATCTCCGCTGATACCGGGCATATCAATGTGCACGAAACCGGATCCATTGAGGCGGTCGGGCACAAGATTCTTGCTTTGCCCAGCCCTGACGGAAAAATAACTGCCGCCCAGGTCCGCCAGGTTTGTGAGGACCATTATGGTGATTCCACCCATGAACACATGGTTCAGCCCAAACTGGTCTATATTTCCAACCCTTCCGAGGTGGGCACCATCTATAGCCGGGCGGAACTGACCGCCTTGCATGAGACCTGCCGCCAAAATGACCTGATCCTTTACATGGATGGGGCCCGACTGGGTTATGGACTGTGTTCACCGGAAAATGATCTGGACCTGCCTGCCATTGCCCGGCTTTGTGATGCGTTCTATATCGGCGGGACCAAGGTGGGCTTGTTGTTTGGCGAGGCGCTGGTTATCTGTGATGAGCGGTTAAAGCCTGATTTTCGTTACATAATAAAACAAAAGGGTGGTATGCTGGCCAAGGGGCGGTTGCTGGGGGTGCAGTTTGCGGCTTTGTTTACAGATGATTTGTATTTTGCCATGAGCCGCCAGGCCATTGCACTGGCCATGCAGATCAAAGCCGCCTGCACCAGGAAAGGCTATCAGTTCCTGATCGATTCTCCCACCAATCAGCAATTTCCCATCCTGCCCGATGCAATGCTGGAAAGGCTCAGTGAAAACTTTGTCTATTCCTACTGGCAGAGGGTGGATGATCGGCATAGCGCGGTGCGCTTTTGCACCAGCTGGGCGACCTTGCCGGAAAACGTGGAACAATTAATCGCTGCCATCGAAAAATCATAACGGCTGTCAGCAGCCAAGCAAGGAGGCGCAAAGCATGTTCACCATCGGCTGTCATCTGTCTGCCGCCAAAGGCTATGCCCATATGGGCAAGGAAGCAGTCAGTATCGGTGCCAATACGTTTCAGTTTTTTACCCGCAATCCTCGGGGCAGCAAGGCCAAGGCCATTGACCCGAAGGATGTGGAAAAATTTCTGCAATTTGCCCGTGAGCACAGTTTGATAAAAATCCTGGCCCATGCGCCCTATACCCTGAACGCCTGCGCGGCCGAACCAAGAACCAGAGAGTTTGCGCTGGAGGTCATGGCTGATGACCTGCTGCGCTTGGAACACACCCCTAACAATTACTACAACTTCCACCCCGGCAGCCATGTCGGGCAAGGCGTGGAAAGGGGGATCGAGCTGATCGCCGACGTGCTCAACCAGATTTTAAAACCAGCGCAGACCACTATGGTATTACTGGAAACCATGTCCGGCAAGGGCAGTGAAGTGGGAGGCAAATTTGAAGAAATCGGGCAGATCATCGATCAGGTGCAACTACAGGAAAAACTGGGCGTGTGTTTGGATACGTGTCATATTTTTGACGCTGGCTACGATATCATTCATGATTTGGACGGCGTATTGGCGGAATTTGACAGGGCCATCGGGCTTCACCGGCTGCAGGCCATTCATTTAAATGACAGCAAAAACCCCTTTGCCAGCCACAAAGACCGCCATGAAAAAATTGGGGAAGGAACCTTGGGGCTGGATACCATAATCAAAGTGATCAACCACCCCCAGCTCAAACATCTCCCCTTCTATCTCGAAACGCCCAATGAGCTGGAGGGCTATGCCGAAGAAATCAAACTGCTCAAGGCTGCTTATCAGGAATAAGGCTCAACGGCAGACCATGAAGCAAGGAACTTGCATCATGTAATTTTAATAACCCATGTCACCGTAAGCGAACAGGATTGCCTGACTTTCTAAATGATGAAAAACACCTAAATAAATGAAAATGGAGCAATCAACATGTGTCTGATCATATTCGCCTATGACTGTCATCCAAAATACAGGCTGGTGGTGGCTGCCAACCGGGATGAATTCTATCAGCGTCCCACCCAGCCGGCAGCTTTCTGGCCGGAACATGAAGGGTTGCTGGCCGGTCGTGATGTAAAAGAAGGCGGCACCTGGATGGGCGTGACCACCGGCGGGCGATTTGCCACCCTGACCAACTACCGCGATCCGGCTTCTTTCAATCCCTCGGCCCGGTCGCGCGGCCATCTGGTGTATAACTATCTGGCGGGCGAAGCGAAACCGCTGGAGTACATTGCATCCATGATCAGTCAGGCAGACTTGTTTAACGGTTTCAACCTGCTGCTGGGTGACCAGGAATCACTATACTGCTATTCCAATCGGGACCATGTGCTGCGTAAAGTGGAAAGCGGCATCCACGGTCTCAGCAACAGCGTACTGGACGACCCCTGGCCCAAGCTTGCCAAGGGTAAACATACTTTGGCAGGTATCATGGCGGATAAAGTGCTTGATGTCGAGCGATTGTTCACCATGATGGCCGACCGGGAACAGCCGTCTGATGAGATGCTGCCTCAAACCGGGGTGAGTCTGGAAATGGAACGGGTGCTGGCGCCGGCCTTCGTAATCAGTCCCCAATACGGAACTCGCACTACCACCGTTTTATTGATAGACCGTGCCGGTCAGGTTCAATTTCGGGAACGCAGCTTTGCGGTTGGACAAACTGACAAGTGGAACGAAGTCCATTATGAATTCGAGACTGATTATCGGGGACAGTCCCCAAAAATTACTCGGCAGGATTAAAATGATGAAAGCAAAAGAAAAAGTTATGATTAATAAGGAACTGACAAACCGGAGTATTGATTATATTATCCAGCATTTTAACGAGAATATTTCGGTGCAGGATGTTCCGATCATCTTCATTTCTCGGAATATTACTTTAGCCGGTCCTTCAAGGAGGTAACCGGTGAAAGTGTGTACGGATTCATAAAACGTCTGAAGATGGACCAGAGCGCCGTCGATATCAAGCTGGTAAAGGATAAACCGATCACCGATATTGGATTGGATTACGGATACAGTCCGTCCAATTACAGTTCTGCTTTCAAGAAGCATCATCATATTTCTTCAATCGAGTTTCGCAAATCCACCAACGTAAAAGTTATACAGAGTCCCTTCTATCCCGGAGGGCTTTCCAGGTTTGACACCTTTGAAGGCTATGCCGGCAAGATGAAATATTTAACGAATTATTTTCGATTGCTCCTCAATCAAAAATCAACACGGAATTTATTCCAATGTTTAATTCGTTTGAAGTACAAGTATTGACTGACAGTTCGAGGGTTTACACCTGGGTAGGCGGGCGTGGCGGCAACGAAAATCTGGAAGGCAATATAATTTTGCATAAAGATATGATTAAATTTTTAACGGTTTCATTTCACTTTTAACGACCGCAGGTAGGCCTTGACATCATCGTCGATGCGATAGCTCTCAATCGATTTTTGAATAGCCTTGTTATGGGTCCACTTTTCCAGGCGCTGTTCCTGCAAAACCGACAAAGCGGCATCGTGCTGCTTGGCCAGGGCGGTGGCGAAATACCAGGCGATCATCATATTAATGTAGTATTCCTGGGAGCGTACACTGGCTACGAGCTCAAGCATCTCCGGCTGAAATTCGTCATTCAGATAAAAGCTCATCAGCATACCGATCCCGAAACGTACCGTATAAGTCTGGCTGGATTTCAGCCAGACCTTTATTTTTTCGTATAACCCCGGCAGATTTTTTTTAAATACCTTCGGTGAAATCAGGTCACAGGTGGCCCAGTTGTCGATGTAGGGCAGGAATGCCTCTACCGCTGCAATGGCGGCGTTATAATCCTTGATCATCTCAATCAGGAAGCCGTGCAGGTTGTTTTCTTCATAATACGTGTGCGGCAGGATATGAATAAATTCTTCAGCTTGCGGCGTTTGCGAAAATGCCCGGGCAAACTTGCGCAGATCCGGGGTGCGCACCCCGATGACCGTATCCGGGTTAACGGTCGGCATGAGTTTGCACTGAAACGCTTTATATTTTAGATCCTGCAGCTCAAACAACTGGGCCTGAACCGATTGAGTGTTACTCGTCATTTTCTATCTCCTGGCTTCTTGTTTACAGTTATTTTTTGTCAAAGCGTTCGTAGATGCTCTTGCTTCTATTTTTTGTAATGAATTCTTTCATATTGGCAAGATTATCGATGATAGAAGATAGGGAAGCATAAGGAATGCCGAGCAGATTTTCGGTGACATTTAAATCCGTTGCTTCACGGCATCCGTTACAGCCGAGGGTGGCATTTGTTTTTCCGCTGATAAAAGGAACTACCGTACAATCTACGCAAGTGGCCTGAACTACGGAAGTGGAAAACTGCAAACGTTCACCGCTGGTATAAATACAGGCCAAAGCGAGCCACATTAAATTTTCCGGGGGTGCTTCAATCAAAACGACATCTGGTTCAAACTCTGCCAAAGCCAGAGGTGATATCAGAACCGAGTGATAATCTCCGCATGCAAGCCTGGGCATATCCCCCATTATTCTTTGGGCGGCTTCCTGTGTTCCAAAAGTACCCGTATTGAAATGAGCTTCACCTGAAGCCAGTTTGGGATGAAGGGTTTTGAACCCAAATGCTGCAGCGGCAGCGGCACAGGATATATTATCAGCGTTTAAGATAACTCTTTCCCCTCGTGTTGCTCTCATTACGCCCTGACAATAGCGAGACTTGGTACCGGCATCATAGTCATTTGGATTAATATGGCTGAGTTGCGCTTCTTCGCCTACAAGTTTTACGGCTACAGGTTCCCTGTGCATGCCAATAGTATGCTTGAGTACTTCGGCATAGTTTTTATTCTGCTGCATATAAACACCCCTCGTATTGTTAATTATCAAAAGTTTTTCATCAAAATTGTTTCTTTCACAAACTGTTTTTTTCAGAGCATATGTTCATTATCAAATTAAATATAGTATTTAGGAGAACGTTAAGTCAAGGATTGAACCGATTACATACTCGTATTTCCTGATGTTCGTGCTTCGAGTTGACACCCCATGAAAGCTCTGCTAATATCAATCTATATGGACATAATAACCATATAACACGAAAGTGTGTCTAGGGTTCCGCACGCATAACCGTGGACAGGTCCAAGTGACACAGGTGCCTCTGGCACTACACCGTATAGGGATAAAAGCCCAGGCGGACAGGTTTCGGTTACGAAGCCTATCTGTCTGGGCTTTATAAATACTGTATACATTTACCGGACAAAAAGGAGGATGAAAAGCATGCCCCAAGTCGGGATCATAATGGGAAGTGATTCGGATCTGGCCATCATGAAGGATGCCTGTGATATGCTCGACCAATTTGCCGTTACCTATGACGTAACCGTCTGTTCCGCCCACCGTCTGCCCCATGAGACGGCTGCCTATGCAACCACTGCTGAGACCCGGGGAGTGGATGTGATCATTGCCGGCGCTGGAGGCGCTGCCCACTTGCCGGGTGTGATTGCCGCTTATACGATCTTGCCGGTTATCGGTGTACCCATCAAGACCAGTACCCTCTCCGGGCTGGATTCCCTCTATTCGATCGTGCAGATGCCTAAAGGCATACCGGTGGCCACGGTAGCCATCAATGGCAGTGCCAACGCGGCGTTGCTGGCTTTGGAAATGATCGCCCTCAAAGATGAGGCGCTCAAGCACAGACTCACCGAATACCGCCATAAAATGGGCAGTGAGGTTTTGGACAAGAACCAACGACTTCAAGAGATGGGTGTGCAGGAATATCTGCAGCAGAAGGAGGGCGGCCAATGATCAAACGGTATACGCTGCCGGCCATGGGGGAGGTCTGGTCGGAAGCGAGCAAGCTCAACAACTGGCTGCAAATAGAAGTTGCCGCCTGTGAAGCTTGGGCGCAATTAGGCAAGATCCCGGTGGAAGCGGTGGAAACAATCAAGGCCCGAGCTCGCTTCGATGTAGAGCGGATCGCAGCCATCGAAGTGGAAGTCCGCCACGATGTCATTGCTTTTCTTACCAACGTTGGCGAATATGTGGGCGATGATGCCAAATACATCCATCTCGGCCTGACCTCTTCGGATATTCTGGATACCGGCATTGCAATGCAGATGCGGGATGCAGCCGATTTGATCCTGGCCAAACTGGAAAAACTCCAGGCTGCTATCAAGGGAAAAGCTTTACAGTACAAATACACCCTGTGTGTCGGCCGCACGCACGGAGTCCATGGCGAGCCCACCACTTTCGGGTTGAAAATGGCACTCTGGTATACGGAGATGGACAGGAATATAGAGCGATTAAAGCAAGCCCGGGAAGTGATTGCTTATGGAGCGATATCCGGAGCGGTTGGCAATTTTGCCCATCTCGACCCACGGGTTGAAGAATATGTCTGCCAAAAGCTGCGACTAAAAGCATGTCCGGTTTCCACCCAGGTCATCCAGCGGGACCGTCATGCTGATTTTATGACCAATCTGGCAGTGGGGGCCAGTTCCCTCGAGAAAATG
>DAOTHZ010000025.1:0-26547 GCA_035447945.1 Syntrophomonas sp. | reverse complement strand
ATATAACAAATATTCCCTTTAAAGATAAAATAAGCTATAATTATGACATCAAATCCTGATGGGCGGCGGTTGTGATGAACGGATGGCACAGGGAAAAAGGTACGACGCTGGTGGAAGTGATGGTGACCTTGTTTTTGGTGGCCTTGATCAGCAGCAGTTTGCTGGGGGGCTTCATGATTTCCCAGCGTATGATAAAGTATGCTGAACGACAGACCCGGGCCAGCAGTTTTGCCTATCAGTTGTTGGAGGATCTGCGGGCAAAGTCTTGTCCGCAGTGGCAGGAAATCATAACAGCAGTGGAACAGGGGACACATCATTATACGGTGGATGGGACTGCAGAGGCAGGTCAGGAGATGCAGGCGACGGTTTGCCTGGAAGAAAACGGTGACTGGCCGGGGCTTTATGATGCCCGGGTCGTTGTGACCTGGCAAGAAGCGGGAGAGAATCGTTCGCTGGAAATGATAACGCTTTTTTATCCGGCTTTGCGGGGGGATAGAGATGCAGCACAGGTTTGATGACAACGGCTTGATAATGGCCGAGATCATTCTGGCATTGGGGCTGGCAACGCTGGTGATTGCCGCCTTGATGACGGTGTATTTCAGTGCCTACCGGGTTTTTGCCTGTCAAACGGCGTTTACGGATATTCAATATGCCGAGCGGGCGGCGATGCAGATGATGATTGAGGATGTCATGGCGGCCGAGGAGGTGGAATGCCTGGATGACAGCAAGACCATGCGCCTGACGATGGATGGCGGCTACATTTCCTATTATTTGCAGGACCGGACGGTCTATCGCCAGGGGAACGCCAAGATGCCAGTGGCCAATGATATCAGCAGTCTGTTGTTTCAGCCTGATTCCCGCCCGGGATACACGCGCATCAGCATGGAGGCCTGTCAGGGACTGAAGACCCATCGCCTGGTCTGCGCGGCAGTTCCTCGCTCGCTGGTGGGGGCAGCCCCGGCTGAGTCAGACAAATGATGGCAAGCGGAGCAGGTACGGTTCGAATCTCCTGCCGGGAGGCGGATGCATTGCCGTGTCAAAAGAAAAGCACAGCCAGGGAGCAGGGCAGCATGTTGTTAATGAGCCTGCTCATTTTTTTTATGGTCAGTATCCTGATGATGTCGATCATGCAATTGTCGGCCCTGGAGATGTATATGAGCCAGTATTATTATCGCAGCCAGCAAGCCCAGCAACTGGTCGATGCATGTCTGGAACAGCGCTGCGCAGAGATCAGTCAGTGTTTGCGCAGCGATTATACGATCACGCCAGACCTGCCTCCGCTGCCGCTGGGATGGCGGGAGGATTGGATGGAAATGCCTGTCGGTGATGTGCAGGGACGTTGCCAGACCTCTTTTGTGAAACTGGCCACCGGTGACGGCTACTGCTGCTATACCATCAAGTTTACCGGTTGCTTTGAAAACGCCACCAAAACGGTGGTGGCAGACCTTACTTTCCATTATGCCAACAACTGCGATAACGATCAGGCGTTTCTGTCCCGCACTTATTCAGACAATGGGGTTATCACGGATTATAAAATCATATACAATTGATTTACATCCATATAAATAATTCCTCCCAATTAGAGGAATTAACTCGACTGCAAGCGAAGTTAAGCAGCATATGACGAGAGATGGTTTTCACCAGAATACCGGGGGCAGATAAATAAATTTGTCTGAATGGGGTGTGTTGAATTGATACAATTGTTTGGCGGTTCGCAGGGCATTGGATTGGATATCGGCAGCAAGAAAATTAAACTGGCGCGGGTCAAGAATACCAAACAAGGGATTCAGGTGGTTTGGTTTGAGAGCATGGATACACCGCCGGGGATGGTTGAGTCCGGCAACATTGTTGATCCTGTCGGATTGGGGGAAGAACTGGGCAAACTGGTGAGTAAATTAAAAATAAAGCATCACAAGGTGGTCTCAGCAGTGGCCGGTCAGCAGGTTTATACCCGTACATTGGTCATGCCGCGGATGAAATTGGATGAACTGAAAGAAGCCATTTCTTTTCAGGCCATCAATTTCCTGCCCATCCCGGTCGAGGAGGCGGCCATCGACATCTTCCCGCTGCGGGATTTTGAAGACGAGGAAGGCAAGAAAACCGAAGTCTTCTTCGTGGCGGTGCGGCGCCAGCAGGTGGAGAACCTGGACATGGTCTGCAACATCGCCGGTTTGAACCTGGTGGCGGTGGAGATCGAGCCATTGGCCATGAACCGGGTATTGCGCAAATTGTATCCGGAAGACGTCAATGCCTATCTGAACATTGGCGGGACACGTTCCTTCTTTTCGGTATTTAAAAATGATGTACTGGTCTTTTATCGCTCCCTGGCTTTTGGCATTTCCGCTTTTTATGCGGCGCTGGAGATGAGCTTTCCCAACGGTGCTGTTCGCTGGGAGGATATTCAATTCGGACAGGGGAGTCAATATGATTACCTGACCCGGGATCTGATTGATGATGTTACTCGTTCAGTGGAATACTATAATCTGCAAAAGAACAAAACCGAGGAAAGGATTGAAAAAATCTGGCTGTGCGGCGCAGGTGCCCGTTTCAAAGGGCTTGATGCCAGTCTGGCTTCTGGCAGCGGTTTGGAAGTCGAGATTGCCGACCCGATGCCGGAGCTCGTCTTGCCTGCCAACCTCAGTGAAGAAGAAACACTGAATATAAAATATGATTTCCTGATTGCGTTGGGTTTGGCGGCGCGGACGTAGGGCGAATCGCTGGATAAAAATAGCTTTTGCTGTTTAAATTGCAGGATTCAATTGATATAATGTCGAAGTAAAAGACTTTGGTTGTACCTGCCGAAGTTTTATCGGTACGGCAAGCGCGAAAAAAATTTAGAAGGGGGATTTTGGTTTAATGAAGTTCAAGAAACTAGGTTCATTCATCCTGTTGTTTGTGTTCCTGTCAGTGTTTGTGGTGGGCTGCGGCACTTCCAAGGATACCGGCAAGGCACCCGAGGGGGAAAAGGAAAAATTCAAGGTTGGTTTCGTCTACATAGGCACGCCCGGTGATGCAGGATGGACCTACACCCATGACGAGGGTCGCAAATACCTGGCCAAGGAACTTCCGGAAGTGGAAACACTTTTCCTGGAGAACGTAGCCGAAGGGGCCGATGCGGAAAGAAGTATTGACCAGCTGGCCCAACAGGGTTGTAAAGTTATTTGCACCACCAGCTTTGGTTTCGGCGATGCCACCATCGAAGTGGCCAAAAAGTATCCTGACGTGGTGTTCATGCATGCTTCGGGGATCAACACGGCAGAAAATGTCGGCACTTATTTCGGCAAGATCGAGCAGATGCGTTATCTGACCGGAATCGTGGCCGGCAAGATGACCAAATCCAATACCTTGGGTTATGTTGCAGCTTATGATATTCCGGAAGTCGTCCGTGGAATCAATGCGTTTACCCTGGGGGCGCAGTCCGTGAACCCCAATGTCAAGGTGAAAGTCGTCTGGACTCATAACTGGATTGATGCCAACCTGGCCAAACAGGCGGCTGACAGTTTGATTGAAGACGGCGCGGATGTCATCACCCAGCACGTGGATGCCACCTCCCCGCAGATTGCGGCGGAAGAAGCCGGCGTATTTGCCATCGGCTATCACAGTGACATGAAAACGTATGCACCCAACTACAGCCTGACCGCTTCTGTGTGGAACTGGGGTCCCTACTATGTGGACCTTGTAAAATCAGTGATGAATAACACCTGGAAGAGTGGCGCATACTGGGGAGGAGCAGAAGACGGAATTATCGATCTGGCTCCCATTTCGGATAAAGTCCCGGCGGATGTCAAAGAACTGGTCGTGGCCAAACAGGCGGATATCAAGTCAGGCAAACTGGACATCTTTGCCGGTCCGCTGAAGGCACAGGACGGTACCATCAAGGTACAGGAAGGCCAGAAGATGACCGACGGAGAAATTCTCGGTTTCAACTGGTTTGTCGCTGGAGTAGATGGTAAAATAGGTCAGTAGCCAATTTGTTATGACAGTTTAGAGGCGGCTTTTAGCCGCCTCTAAAAATTTTAGCCGCGGACGAGCCTGGCAATCCAGCCGGGTTTTCCATAAAATCGGATTCTGCAATATTTTCACATCTGAACCTCAAGAACGGTTTCCTTATCAGCGGAGGGATATAGTTTGACAAGCAGTTTAATGATTGAAATGAATGGAATCACCAAAGTATTTCCCGGTGTAGTGGCCAATGATGCGATTAGTTTCCAGGTCAGGGCCGGCGAAATACATGCGCTTTTGGGCGAAAACGGGGCTGGCAAGTCCACCCTCATGAGTGTGCTGGCGGGTTTATATCATCCCGATGCCGGCAGTATAAAGATTAAAGGCAAGCCGGTGCGCTTTCGCTCGCCGCGTTCCGCTCTGGCCGTCGGAGTGGGCATGATTTACCAGCATTTTCGGCTGATCGATAACTTTACGGTGGCGGAGAACATTATCCTGGGCGCATCCGGGGGAGATATCGTCCTGCGCAGCAAGGCGATTGAGGAAGAGGCTGCCCGCCTGTCGGAGAAGTATGGCCTGGAAATCAACCCGCAGGCCAAGGTCTCGCAATTGTCCCTGGGGGAACAGCAGCGGGTGGAAATCCTGAAAATGCTTTACCGGGGATGCGATATTCTAATTATGGATGAGCCGACCACTGTACTCACGCCCCAGGAAGTGAAAGAACTCTTTAAAATGATGCGGAAGATGGCGGATCAGGGAAAATCGATTGTACTGATCACCCATAAGTTGAATGAGGTCCTGGAGGTGGCGGACAGCGTTACCGTGCTGCGACGCGGCAAGGTCGTCGGCAATGCGCGGACGGCGGATTTGGATGAAAAGGTCCTGACCCAGATGATGGTGGGCAAGGAACTGACCCCAAGTCGGCGGGAGGTACTGGAGCGTTCCCGGGAATTGATTCTGCAGCTGGATCATCTGATGGTGTTGGGCGACCAGGGCAATGTGGCCGTAAAGGATTTAAACCTGTCACTGTACAGCGGAGAAATCATCGGCATTGCCGGCGTGGCAGGCAACGGACAGCGGGAATTGGTGGAAGCAATTGCAGGATTGCGCAGCCTGGCGGGTGGCAGCATCAAGATGGATGGTCAGGAAATCAGTGCGCTGAGCGTACGCGAACGGCTGGCCCGGGGGATTAACATCGTGCCGGAGGATCGCTTGGGCATGGGGCTGGTCCCCAACCTGTCAGTGATGGAAAATGCAATTTTACATAATTACAGTAAACCGGAATATTCCCGCGGATTTTTATTGAATTATAAAAAAATCCGCGCTTATACCCATAAATTGGTTAAAGATTTTGATGTGGCGCTGGCAGATATCAATCACCCTATCAATTATCTGTCGGGCGGCAATTTACAGAAGCTCCTGCTGGGACGGGAGATCAGCCAGCACCCGCGTTTGCTGGTGGCGTCTTATCCAGTGCGGGGATTGGATGTGGCAGCAACGGAATCGGTTTTTCATTTGTTGCTGCAGGAACGGGCCAAAGGCACCTCGATTTTGCTCATCCTGGAGGATTTGGAGGATATTTTCCGCCTGGCGGATCGCATTGCGGTCATGTATGCCGGTACGATCAAAGCGGTTTTTGACATTCAGCAAGCGGATTTGGAAACGGTCGGGCTGCTGATGCTGGGCGGAGGTGAAACACAGTTATGATCCAATATAAATTTATTAAACGAGAAACCGAATCCTTGGCTTCGCATTTTATTGTGCCGGTGCTTTCCATCGTTTTGGCACTGCTGTTTGGCTGGATCTTCCTGTGGTTGTATGGGATTAACCCGGCCGAGACGTATCTGCGCATGTGGCAGGGGGCATTCGGCAGCAGCTATGCGATTTCCGAGACATTGGTCAAGGCCATCCCCTTGATGTTGCTGGGTCTGGGATTGTCGATGGCCTTTCGCATGAAACTCTGGAATATCGGCGCAGAAGGGCAGCTGTATATGGGCGCCTTTGCCGCCAGCGGCATTGCCTTGTTTTATGGAGATCTGCCTTCGCTGGTGCTCTTGCCGGTGATGGGCCTGGCAGCCTTTGTGGCCGGAGGGATATGGGGCCTGGTTCCGGGGGCGATGCGAGCCTATTGGGATGTCAATGAGACGATTACCACCCTGATGCTGAATTATGTGGCGATTTCCTTTGTGGAAAGCTTTATCTTTGGACCCTGGAAAGATCCGGCCAGTATGGGTTTTCCGTTGAGTCCGCGCTTTTCGCCCCAGGCGTATCTGCCTTCCATTGGTGACAGCCGGGTGCATATCGGGCTGCTGGTAGCGTTGCTGGTCGCGGTTTTGTTGTATTTCCTGCTCAATTACACCAAATGGGGCTACGAGATTAAAGTCATCGGCGAAAGCCATGCCTCCGCCCGTTATACCGGCATCAATGTGACCCGCAACATCTTGCTGGTCATGCTGATTAGCGGCGGCATTGCCGGTCTGGCCGGCATGATCGAGGTCAGCGGCATTACCCATCGGCTGCAGCAGGGGATTTCTCCCGGCTATGGCTTTACGGCTATCATTGTTGCCTGGCTGGCCCGCTTGAATCCGTTTGCAATCATCATGGTGGCCTTTTTGTTTGGCGCCTTGCTGGTGGGGGGCTTTGGCCTGCAGATATTTGGCTTGCCCTTTTCAACCGTGCAGATGCTGGAAGGTGCGGTATTGTTCTTCCTGTTGGGCGGAGAGATTTTCACCAAATACCACCTGCAGCGCAGCGGAAAGGAGGGCCAATAATGTCTTTTGAAGCGATTGTAGCTTTGCTGGCGGCCACCGTCGTTGCCGGTACAGCCATATTATATGCGGCGTCCGGGGAATTGCTGGCGGAAAGATCAGGAATTATGAATCTGGGCGTCGAGGGCATGATGCTGGTGGGCGCGGTTTTGGGATTTATTTTTACCGTCCGCACCGGCAACCACTGGTACGGAATGGCGGCAGCCATGGCGGGCGGTGGCGGAATGGCGGCGATTCATGCCTTCTTAACCATCACCCTGCGCTCCAATCAGGTGGTATGCGGTCTGGCGCTGACTATTTTCGGTACCGGGCTGAGCGGATTCCTGGGCAAATCCTATCAGGGAACGCCCATTTCGGATCCTTTTCGGGCCATCCATATTCCTGGACTGGCTGACATTCCGGTGCTGGGGCGGATCTTTTTCCAGCAGGATGCATTGGTTTATCTCAGCATTGTCATTGCCGTCCTGATGTGGCTGGTGCTCTACCACAGCCGCTGGGGACTGAGTATCAGGTCGGTGGGGCAGAATCCTGCCGCGGCTGATGCAGTCGGCATCAGTGTCAGCCGGGTGCGTTATTTTTGTACGATCGTCGGGGGTATTCTGGCGGGTATGGGCGGGGCCTATTTATCGCTGGCCTATGCGCCTTCCTGGCAGGAAAACATGACCTCCGGGCGGGGATGGATTGCGGTAGCGCTGGTCATCTTTGCGCTTTGGAACCCCATGCGGGCCATTCTTGGTTCCTATCTGTTCGGCGGGGTGGAAGCGCTTACCTTCCGTATGCAGACGGCCGGGGTGAATATTTCCACGTTTTATCTGGCGATGATGCCGTATTTGTTGACGATTCTGGTGCTGGTCATCGTAACCATTCGGATGCGTTCCGAAGCAGGTGCACCGGCCGCCCTAACCTTGCCATATCATCGCGAGGAGCGATGAAGGCAGTAAATATTTGATTCACAGCCAAAGGAGTTTATGATGTTGGATAAAAAACAACTGGCCCGCGTCTTGGATACAGCGCTCCGCCAGGGCGGCGACTTTGCCGAGATTTTCGTGGAAGAAAAGCAGCTCAGCCATGTGCTCTGTGAAGACAACCGCATTGAAAGAATCAACAGCGGACGGGAAAAAGGAGCCGGCATCCGGGTGCTGAAAGATGGCCGGACGGCTTATGTTTATACCAATGAGTTGAGTCCCCGCGGATTGGAAAGGGCAGCGGAGGTGGCAGCCCGGGTGTTCCGGGCGGGGCAGCAGGAAAACGCTGCCATCAATCTCACCCCGCAAAAGTCAGGCGCCAGCCTGGCCTATTTACGCATGCCCGACGAAGTAGCATTTGATGAAAAAATCGCCCGGGTACTGGCTGCCAATCAGGCGGCCCGGGAGGTCGATGCAGAAATCAGACAGGTCACCGTAGCATTGGCGGATGTGCAGAGAAAACTGCAGATCGCCAACTCCGAAGGGGTGTTGGCGGAAGAAGAACAGGTGCGGGTGCGCATGATGATCAATGCCATTGCCGCGCGTGACGGGATGATCCAGACCGGCTATGAATCGGCCGGAGGGGCTATCGGCTGGGAGCTTATGGAGCAAGTGGCGCTGGATGACATGGCCCGTGAGGCGGCCGGCCGGGCGCTAACGATGCTCTCCGCTGCGCCTGCACCGCTGGGCAGGATGCCGGTGGTAATGCATGCCGAAGCCGGCGGAACCATGGTCCACGAAGCTTGTGGGCATGGCCTGGAGGCTGATCTGGTCCAGAAAGGTCTGTCCATTTATCAGGGCAAACAGGGACAGCGGGTGGCCAACGAGCATCTCAGTGTCATTGACGACGCCACGCTCAAAGGCAAATATGGGAGTTTCGGGTTCGATGATGAGGGTACTCCGGGGCAGCGTACGGTCATGATCGAACAGGGAATTTTAAAACAATTTATCAATGACCGGCTTACCGCCAGCAACGACGGTTCCCCCCTGACCGGCAACGGCCGGCGGGAATCCTATCAGCATAAACCGATTCCGCGTATGACCAATACGTTTATCGCCCCCGGGCAGGATGATCCCGAGGAAATCATTGCCGGGACAGAGTATGGCCTGCTGGTCAGAAAAATGGGGGGCGGACAGGTGAACACCCTCAATGGGGATTTTGTCTTTGAAGTGCAGGAAGGCTACCTGATTGAACAGGGAGAAATCAAGCATCCGGTGCGAGGTGCCACTCTGACTGGCAACGGTCCGCAGGTACTGCTGGACATTGACCGGATTGGACGGGATTTGGGTTATTCACTGGGCGTGTGCGGCAAGGACGGACAAGGCGTTCCTGTTGCTGATGCGCAGCCGACGATTCGCATTAAAACATTGACCGTGGGTGGGATTGGCAACAATGAAAATCCCAAGACCAACAAGCGCATTCGCAGAATGTAGGGATCATATCCCGCTGAGGACGGCTGAAAAAGGTGTTACAAAAAAACGTCCCGGTGTAACAAGGAGTGTTGGAAAAAGTGTTGCAAAAAGAACGTCCCGGTGTAACAGAAGAGAGTTTGACAGCTGCAGGAGCAATGGCGCTGGAGGCGGCCCGGGAAAAAGCGGTGGCAGCGGAAGTCTTTCTGCTCTACAACAAGTCATTGAGCATTGAGCTGCGTGACGAACGGGTTGAGACGTTGAAAGAGGCCGAGGAAATAGGAGTGGGAGTGCGGGTGCTCAACCAGGGACGAATGGGTTTTGCCTATAGCAGCGACCTGTCCCCGACAGCCGTATTGGCGGTGGTCGAGCAAGCGGTCAACATCTCCAACTGTATGCCGGCGGACCCAGATCAAAGGCTGGTTGAACCCTATTCTGTCTATGCGCAGATGGACTGTTTTGATGCGCAGATCCCGGATGCTGCACTGGAAGAAAAAATTGCCCTGGCCCGCGATTGCGAGCAAGCGGCCCGCGCTTACGATTCCCGCATCCATTTGGTGGAGAAATCCGTTTATGAAGACAGCCAGTCGTTTACGTTGATTATGAACAGCTTGGGTTTACAGGCAAGTTATCAAGACAATCTGGCCGGCCTTTATATCGCCCTGGCCGCCCAGGAAGAACAGGAATCCCAGAGCGGTTTTGCGGCCATGGCCCGTCGCCGCCTGGCCGATCTGCAGCCGCAAGAATGCGGTCGCGAAGCAGCCAACCGCGCGGTGCGCAGCCTGCAGGCCAAGAGTATGGCTTCGCAGACGTTGCCTTGTATCATGGAACCCTATGTGGCCACCCGTTTTATGAGCCTGCTGTTGCCGTCGCTCAATGGCGATGCCGTACTGAAAGGCAAGTCCCTGTGGGCCAATCGCATGGGTGAACAGGTAGCATCTTCACGCCTCACCCTTATCGATGACGGCACCTTGCCGGACGGACTGGCCAGTGCCCCCTTTGACGGCGAAGGCGTACCCACCCGCCGCAACGAACTGATTCGTGACGGGGCATTGCGCTCCTTCCTCTTTGACCATTACTACGCCGGCAAAGCCGGTGTGCAATCCACCGGCAGCGGCCGGCGCGGTTCCTTCCGAAGCCTGCCCGCCATCAGCAGCAGCAACCTGATGATAGAACCCGGCACCACATCGCCGGAGCAGATGATTGCCGAGCTGGAGCGCGGTCTTTTAATCACCGAAGTCATGGGGATGCATACCGCCAACCCCATTTCCGGCGATTTTTCCCTGGGTGCTGCCGGCATCCTGATTGAAAACGGAAAGCTGTCCAGACCCGTGCGCGGCATCACCATCGCCGGCAATCTGCACCAGCTGCTGCAAAATATTGATGCCCTGGGCAACGACCAGCGCTTCTACGGAACCAAAGCCGCCCCCAGCATCCGTTTCAACCAAATCAGCATCGGCGGCGATTAAATAAATAAATGGCAAAGCCTCAAGGAATGAACAAAGTGCACCATAATGCGAATTAGATAAGTCAAAAACCCGGCTCCAAAGGCAAAGAAATCAATCGCAGAGGTATATGCTTAAGCGGTCATAAGCATATACTTCAGAATAGACTTACAGTTATAGTGCTTTCGTAGTACTCTCAAAATAACCAGATTACAGAAAGGTGGGACAATATGCGAGTTTTGGTGATCAACGGACCGAATCTGAATCTGCTCGGCAACCGCGAAAACAATCTCTATGGCGACATGAGCCTGGCAGACATCAACTATGCCTTAAAAAAGCTGGCAGAAGAAAAGCAGGTCGAGATTGACTTCTTTCAGTCCAATCATGAAGGCGAACTCATCGATCAGATTCATCAAGCCTGGGGCAGCGTAGACGCCATGATCGTCAACGCCGGCGCGCTGACCCATTACAGCATTGCCCTCATGGATGCATTTAAGGCAGTCGGCATTCCTTTTATTGAAGTGCATCTGACCAATATCTGTGCCCGGGAAGAATTCCGCCATCATTCCCTGCTTTCCCCCTTGGCCCGCGGCGTTATTTTCGGTCTGGGTGCCATGGGATACAGCCTCGCGCTCTTGGCCATCTGTGAATGGTTTAAGTAAATGCATGAAAAAAACATTTTACATCTCCTGAGACTAGGGTAAAATAAATCCAGCAGTTTTTTGCCGGATGAGGAACAGGTGAAACGTATCAAACAGCGTGTAGAAAAATTGCGCCGGGAATTGCAGGCAAACCGGATGGAAGCCTTGTTGGTGACCTGCCCGGAGAATATTCGATATTTATCGGGCTTCACCGGGGGACGCGATGCCCGCCTGCTGATTACCCTGGACAAAAAATATATCATTACCGATTCCCGTTATTATACCCAGGTATCGCTGGAATGTCCTGACTGGGAGTTGGTCAAGGCCACGCCCGGCGCGGCAGACGTTTTGATTGCCTTGAGCGAAGGGTTTGCCAGTCTGGGCTTTGAGAGCAGTGACCTTACCTATGATCGCTTTTTGCAGATGCAAGCCGGCTTAAAACCGGAATTGCTGCCGGTCCAGGGGCTGGTGGAAAAGCTGCGGCTCATCAAAGAGGAAACGGAACTGGAGCTGTTACGAACCGCCGCCCGCATCGGCGACCAGGTTTTCACCACGGTTTGTCAGCAAATCAAGGCCGGAATGCAGGAGGCGGAGATCGCCAACCTGATTGTGACTGGGTTAAAAAATGGCGGCTGCAGCCGGGAAGCTTTTGAAACCATTGCCGTAGCCGGTGTAAATGCTGCCCTGCCCCACGGGCAACCGGGCGATTACCGATTGCAGCCCGGAGACATGCTAACCATGGACTTCGGCGGCTTGTATCAGGGCTATGCCGGGGATATGACCAGAACGGTCGCCATTCACCACGCGGATACCAAATTGCGCGATGCCTACCGGCAGTTGCTGGAGGCGCAGGAACTGGGGGTCGGGCTGGTACAGGCGGGAATGGCCGGACGGGAGTTGGACCAAAAAGTCCGGGCCCATTTGCAAAAATATCAGCTGGACGGTTATTTTGTTCACAGCACCGGCCACGGTCTGGGTCTGGCAGTGCACGAGGCGCCACGTTTGTCGGCCTCGAGTCAGGATATATTGCAGGAAAACATGGCAGTGACCGTGGAACCGGGCATCTATATTCCCGGTTGGGGCGGAATCCGCATTGAGGATACCGTAATCGTGAAGAAAGGGGGATGTGAAGTCATCACCCATTCAGATAAAGGCCTATTAATTATATAATGGAGGGATACGATGATCTCAGTAAATGACTTTAAAACCGGGTTGACGATTGAATTTGAAGATGTGATCTATCAAGTGGTTGATTTCCAGCATGTGAAACCCGGCAAGGGAGCAGCTTTCGTCAGAGCCAAGCTGAAAAATGTCAAGACCGGCGGCTCGGTGGAAAAAACCTTTCGCGGCGGAGAAAAAGTGGCCCGGGCCCATTTGGATAAAAGAGAAATGCAATACCTCTACAGTGACGGCGACGGCTATGTTTTTATGGACAACGAAAATTATGAGCAGCTGACCATTTCCAAGGAAGAGATCGGGGATGGCTCCAAATGGCTGATGGAAAACATGACCATCGGGGTGCTGATGCACAACAGCACCATCATGGGGATTGAACTGCCCAACTTTGTTGAGCTGACGGTTGTCGAAACGGAACCCGGCATCAAAGGCGACACCGCCACCGGCGCCACCAAGAATGCCAAACTGGAAAGCGGAGCCGTGGTGCAGGTGCCGCTCTTTGTCAACGAAGGGGATCGCCTGCGCATTGATACCCGGACCGGGCAATACATGGAAAGAGCGTAGTTTTTTTGAATATCGTTTATTTCCTCCTTATTCTGTCCATACTATAGACAGTGAAAAATAAGGAGGATTTTTTATGTTGCGCGATATGTCTGAAAAAGTAAGCTATCTGCAGGGGCTAACCGAGGGTCTGAACATTACCGAAGGCAGCCCCCAGGGCAAAATTATTTCCGGTATGCTCAATGTAATGAATGAAATGGCAGATGAACTTCATCTCATCCAGCGTGATTTCGCGGAAATGAAGGAATATCTTGAGAGCATTGATGATGATCTGTTCGAATTGGAAGAGAGCGTTTTGGAGGAAGAAGAGTTCACCCAGATCAAATGCAAAAACTGCGGGGAAAAACTGCTGATGGAGATGGATATTCTGGATGATGAGGACCACATCGAGGTCATTTGTCCCAGCTGTAATGAAGTCGTATATATCAACGACGGGTCCTTTGATTATACCCTCGACGAAGCCGATGATGATGGCTGTGTGAATTGAATTAATTTGTATCACCCATAACCCATTTTGCCAAACCATTTTTCGGGTGCCGGTCAACCACCGGCACCCTCTTGTTGTTTCTGGAACAGGGTTGTCTATAAAAAGGACAAAAGTAGTTGGCATAATTTCCTGGGCAAACCAATATTTATTAACTGCAAAGGGGGTAACGTGATGGGATTTGACAATCAAGTCCGGATCCTCGATGCCATCATAGACTACCTGGCCCCGCAGATTGGACGGCTGCTCAAGACCATCCCGCCACCGCATCTGGATGGCCTGGAAGAAATTCGTCTGCGGGTGGGGCAGCCTTTGCTGTTGAACATGGGACAACAGGAATATGCCCTCAGCCGGCAGGGGGCGTTGGTGAAGGAGTTGCGACAGGCTTACCGGGTCCAGGCCGATGATTTATATAAGACGATTCTATCCATCAGTGACAATTCCCTGTATGCTTTCGAAGAAGAAATCCGTCGGGGTTATATTACCATTCCCGGCGGACATCGGGTGGGACTGGCCGGGCAGGTCGTTATGGAGAATGAGCAGATTAAAACCGTCAAGGATTTCAGCAGTTTGTCTTTCCGGATTGCCAGACAGATGAAGGGCTGCTCGCAGCCTTTGCTGGAGCATATTTACCGACGACAGCCATGTCCTCTCAGCACCTTGATTATCTCTGCGCCTCGCTGCGGGAAAACCACCTTGTTGCGGGATTTGGCCAGAAATATTGCCGACGGCAGCCCGGCGGGGCCTGCCTGTACCGTCAGTGTGATCGACGAACGTTCCGAACTGGCCGGTAGTTATCGAGGCAAGGCGCAGATGGATGTGGGCTGCAGGACGGATGTGCTGGATGGATGCCCAAAGGCCTTGGGCATGATGATGGCAATCCGGGCCCTTGGTCCGCAGGTCATTGTCACTGATGAAATCGGCCGCCAGGAAGACATGGAAGCGCTGTTGGAATGCAGCAATGCCGGGGTGGCAGTGATCGCCTCATTGCATGCCCGGGATTTGGAGGAGGCCCGGCGGCGTCCGCTGATCAGACAATTGTTGGAAACCGGGGTGTTTCAGACCATGATCACGCTTTCGCGCCGACGGGGTCCGGGTACCCTGGAAGAAATCGTGAGGTGGGATTAAATGTTCTGGCTGAAAAGCATGGGAATTGCGCTGGTGATTGCTGGCTGCGGCGGGGGAGGCTTAATCGGCGCCCGACGGATCGAAAAGAGAGTTGAACAGCTCCAAGCCATGCGGCAGGCCATGGGGTATCTGGAAAAGGAAATCACCTATTTGCAGACGCCGCTGCCGTTGGCCCTTGAGCATACTGCCCGGATGGCAGCGTCACCACTGCCCTGCCTGTTTGCCGGGTGTGCCCATACTTTGTCCCGGCGACAGGGGATCAGCGCAGAGGAGGCCTGGCAGGAGGCTTTGATCAGGCTCAAAGCACAGGCGGATCTCCAGCCTGACGATTTGCAGATCCTGGCTACGGCTGCCAGCCAGCTGGGATCTTCAGGCATCGAACAGCAAAAGCAGTATTTTGTTTTGTTGCAGGAGCAATTAAAAATACAGGAAGAAAAGGCGCGCGGCCAGGTTGCGTCAGAGCGCAAACTGTGGAGCTATGGAGGATTTATTCTGGGGACCACGGTGGTGCTGTTTTTGCTGTAGGCAAGCGGCAATGTATAGAGATGGAGGGATGTTCTTGAATGTTGACATATTGTTTCGCATCGCCGGCATCGGGATCTTGATTTCCGTGCTGTGTATTGTCTTAAAACAAGCCCAAAAGCAGGAACAGGCGGAGATGCTGACGCTGGCCGGGGTAGTCGTGGTGCTGATCATCGTGGTGCAATTGATGAATCAGCTTTTTACGGTGGTACGAACCGTATTTAATATCTGAATGCGGTCAAAGGGGCGGATCATTTGGAGATAACACAAATCGTGGGGTTGGCCCTGATGGTAACGGTATTTCTGCTCATCCTGCGGCAGGAGAAACCGGTTATGGCGGTGCTGTTGAGCATTGCTTTCAGTATCTTCATCTTCCTCATGATGATGGATAAGATGGGGACCATCATTAATGTGATGAAAGAACTGAGCCGGCGCGCGGGAATCAACTATTTTTTCATGACGACTATTCTCAAAATCCTGGGAGTGGCCTATTTAGGTGAATTCGCCGCCGTGCTTTGCCAGGATGCCGGGGAGCAGGCGGTGGCTAAAAAGGTCGAGTTTGCCGCCAAGATTATGATCGCCGTTCTGGCTTTGCCAATTATGGCAGCGATCCTTGAATCATTGTTGGAACTGATGCCCGGATAAGCAAAGCCGAAACGAGGTGCTGGGATGTGAAAAGAGCCGGCCTGCTGTTGTTGCTGATGCTGCTCATACTGGGACTGCCGGTCCCGGTAACGGCTTCTGTGCCGGCAGCTTCTCCGGAAAACCAGGCGCTGCTGGAGGATGCCCTTGACAGTCTGGACCTGAATGAACTGGAGAGCTATAAAATTCAGGTGGACAATGAGATCGCTGCCTATACCGATCACAAGAGTGCCAAGGAATGGCTGCTCGATTTTATCCGCGGCGGGTGGGAGTTCAATCCCCGCCATCTGCTGGAAGGAGTCATCCGTTATCTGGCGGATGAGTTGCTGGCCAACTCAGGCCTTTTGGCCAAATTGATTATTTTATCGGTACTGGCAGCGCTGCTGCTCAATCTGCAGCAGTCATTTGCCTCGGATGTCGGTCGTGTTGCTTATCTGGCTTGCTTTTTGGCGATGGGCACGATCGCGATGGGGACGTTTAAACTGGTATTGGGAATGGGCCAGCATACCATCGACAACATGAGTACATTTATGCTGGGCATGCTGCCGCAGATGATGGTATTGGTGGCCGGAATGGGCAACATCAACGGTTCGGTTATGATGTTTCCGCTGCTGATGACAGCTGCTGCAGCTTTTGCGGCAGCGATTAAAAATGTGGTATTTCCGCTGATTATTATGTCGGCGGCCCTCCATTTGGTCAATGGCCTGTCGGAAACCATCAAAGTGGAGCGACTGGCGAAATTTGTGGGACAACTGGCCCAAATCCTGCTGGGGTTTTTTCTGACCTTTTTTGTAGGGGTGGTAACACTGCGGGCTTTGTATGCTTCCGCGCTGGATAAAGTAACCCTGCGCACCACCCGTTTTGTGACCGACAACGCCATCCCGGTGGTCGGCAAAATGGTGGGTGACACCGTTGAAGTGGCGGCGGGCTATGTGGTCATGCTCAAGCAGGCCTTGGGCATCTGGGGCGTTCTGGTGATTCTGGGGATCATCGTCTATCCCCTGTTGGAAATCGCCGTTTTGGCTCTGGTTTATAAAATTGTCGGTGCGGTGGTTGAACCGATGGGGGATGCGCGAACCGCTTCGATCCTGGAAATCATGAGTACCCATTTGTTTCTCATGATGGCGGCTACCGCTGCCGTTGCACTGATGTTTTTCATTATGATTGCCATTGTGGTGGGGATGTACAGCGGAGCAGCCGTACGCTGAAGGGGAAGATTGATGACAACGTTGTATGAGATTGTCAGGAACTTGCTGGTCATCATCATGATCGCCAGTTTTCTGGAATTGATTCTTCCGGCCGGCCGGCTCAGGCCTTTGGTGCGGTTTTCCGTCGGTCTTTTTGTGCTGATTGCGATCCTGAGTCCCACGCTGGAATTTCTCTTTGCAGACCAGCGTTTTGCCCTGGGTTTTTGGGATTATCGTGTTGATTCGGGAATGGAAAGATCGATTCAGGAAAAGGGCGAGGAACTCCATCATCAGGTTTACCAGACCCAGCAGGAGGAATTCACCGCCAAACTGCAGGGACAGATCAATGCGCTGGGCAGTCTGGTGCCGGGCGTGGGTGAGGTGCAAAGCGAAGTCCATACCGCAGCCGATGGCAGTGTCAGCAAAGTGAAGGTAAGCATTGCTGCGGGGCATTCACCCCCCGTAGAACAAGTGAGCGGCATAAGGGTGTTCTCGCCGCAGCAGGAAGCGGGTGAGAGCGAGGAAAAAGAGGTGATTGCCGCTAAAATGATGGAGTTGATCAGCAGTCTTTATGAAATACCCCGGGAAAGAATTGAAATCGATTTTGGGAGGTGAGATTTGGTGCTGGAAGAATGGATACGGGGCGGGTCGTCTGACAACGGTGAAAACCGCTATAAAAAATGGAGCCGATACATACTGGTCATCATTATTTGCCTGGGCATGCTGGCGCTGGTTTGGCCAACCGGCCAGGAGCCTCCGGTTGAGGTGCAGGAAAAGCGTACGGCGGCCAGCGTGGAGAGCGCCCAGCAAAAACAGGTTCGGGAATTGGAAAACATCTTGTCCCAAGTGGAGGGCGCCGGGCAGGTACGGGTCAGCCTCAGTCTGGCCTCCGACGGTTTGAAAAGTTATGCCGCCAATACTAAAAACGATGTTCGGGAAACCGTTGAACAGGATCGCAATGGCGGTGAACGGCAAATCCGGGAAGAAAATCAAAGCAGTGAGATTACCGTCAGCAGCGGTTCTGCCCTGCTGGTGGAGGAAAAGGCACCCCAGATAACCGGAGTATTGGTGGTGGCGGACGGTGCTGACCGGCCTCTGGTCAAGGAAGCGCTGGGCAATGCAGTGGCGGTGCTGCTGCATCTTTCTCCGCATCAGGTCACGGTGCTGCCGCGAAGGGAGGAATAGCATTGGTGATTCGATTGAATCAGATCAAACGTTGGTTGGTAATTGCTGCCTTTGTATTGATTCCTTTGCTGGTGATTCTATTGTTAAACATAGTGATTGAGCATCGGCAAGGTCAACCAGTGGTCCAGGATACAGCCGGGATTGAACAACTACAGATGCCGGCAGATGAAGTGGTGGGCGGTGTGAACGAGGGACTGGGCTTTTTTCCCGAATACCGCATCGAACGGGAGCGAGTCCGGGGAAAACAGATGGAATTGCTGCGCAGCATTGCCGCCAACCCCAACCAGGAGCAAAAAGTTCGCGACAACGCAGCCCTCAAGCTGGTGCAGCTGGCTGACAACCTGGCCCGGGAAATGCAGACCGAAACCCTGCTCAAAGCCAAAGGCTGTCAGGAATGTGCAGTTATTCTGGAGGGGCAGAGATTGACCATCATTCTTGATCAAAAGGTTGTCGGGGATGAAGCGCGGGACGAATTACTGGCGTTGAGCAGTGCCGTCAGCGGAGTTAAAAAAGAGAACATCGTCATTACCTGCCGCCGTTGACAACTCCTCGCATCGACGACAGTCGTTGCAATGATTTGTATACTTGGCCTTAAATATTGAAAAAACACGTATTAATTTTATATAATAGAGTTGCTGGATGAGAATATCGTACTCAGGTCATTGGCCTGAGTATATTTATATATACAGCTTTTCAGCTGCAGAGGCTGAGGCGGCCCACAGATCATGCTATGGGCCGATCTTTGTAATGGGGGTGCAAAATGAAAAAAATTGCCATAACCGATACCAGTCTGCGCGACGGTCACCAGAGTCTGTGGGCGACCCGCATGACGACCGATGATATGTTGCCGATCCTGGCGAAACTTGATGATATTGGCTATCATTCCCTGGAAGTTTGGGGCGGAGCGACCTTTGATGTCTGTATGCGCTACTTGAATGAAGATCCCTGGGAAAGACTGCGCATCATCCGCCGGAACATAAAAAAAACCAAACTGCAAATGCTGCTGCGCGGGCAGTCGATTGTCGGCTATACCCATTATCCCGATGATATCGCCGAGCGCTTCATCGATCAGGCGGCTGAGAACGGGATTGATATTTTCAGGGCGTTTGACGCGTTAAACGACATTCGCAATCTGGAAACCAGCTTGAAAGCGATCAAAAAAACCGGCAAGCATGCCCAGGCCTGTGTCGTGTATTCCGTCAGTCCGGTGCATACCATGGAGCACTTTGTGGAGACCGCCCTGCAATTGAAAGACATGGGCGCCGATTCCATTTGTATTAAAGATATGGCGGGCTTGCTGCAGCCCTATGTTTCCTATGAACTGGTCAAAGCCCTGAAAGAAGCGGTACAATTGCCGGTGCAGCTGCATACCCACTATATCGGTGGTCTGGCCGTCGTTTCCTGTATCAAGGCCGCTGAAGCCGGGGTGGATGTGATCGACACCGCCAGCGTGCCGATGGCTTTTGGATCCTCCCAGCCGCCGGTGGAAACGATTGTACGTGCCTTGCAGGGAGGCGCGTATGAAACCGGCTTGGATTTGCACGCCCTGTTTGAAATTGCCGATCATTTTGAAGATCTCAGGAAGCACAAGGGATTTGAACGCGGAGTGACACGCATTTCCGATATGAAAGTATTTGAACATCAGGTGCCGGGCGGCATGATCTCCAACCTGGTGGCACAGTTGGAAGAGCAAAAAGCCTCCGACCGCTTGCCGGAGGTATTGGCGGAGATTCCCCGGGTGCGAAAAGATTTGGGTTATCCGCCGCTGGTCACGCCGACCAGTCAGATTGTCGGGGTGCAGGCGGTGTTGAATGTGATTTCGGGAGAGCGTTACAAGCTTTGCCCGGGGGAAGTCAAGGATTATGTGCGCGGCCTGTATGGCAAACCTCCCGCCCCGATTGATGCCGAGGTACAGAAAAAAATCATCGGCGAGGAAGAGGTTGTTACTGTTCGTCCGGCCGATTTGCTGGCGCCCGGTTGGGAAAAAGCCCGGCAGGAAATGGCTGATATCTCTGATAATGAAGAAGATATTTTATCCTATGCCCTGTTCCCGCAAGTGGCATTAAAATACTTTGTAAATCGCAAAGAGCAACAAGACGAGGACATTCCCCAGATTCTGTCAGCCGACAGCCTGGGCCAGGAAGCCGCCCAAAAGGAAGAGATGATTCAAAAAACCCTTCCGCAAGTGCGCAAGAAACCAGTCAGCAAGGGAGATGATGAGATGAACATCGATGAACTGAGAGAATTGATTTTGTTGTTTGACCAAACCAGTATTGCTGAGTTGGAATTGCAAAAAGACAGTTTGAAAATAAATCTGCGCAAGACCGCGGGCAGCAAAGCCATTACACCTGAGCCGATTGCGGCTGCAGCAAGAGAGCCGGCCTATGATGCCGCCAAACTGGTTGAGATCCTTTCTCCGATGGTGGGGACCTTCTATGCCGCACCGTCACCGGATGCTCCATCGTTTGCCCGGCAAGGGGATCATGTTAAAAAAGGACAGACCCTGTGTATTGTGGAGGCCATGAAGCTGATGAATGAGATTAAAGCTGAATGTGACGGCAGGATCGTGGAAATTGCGGTGGAAAATGCAGAACCGATTGAATACAACCAACTTCTGTTTTTAATTGAGAAAGACTAGAGGTGATGAGGTGTTTGCCAAAATACTAATTGCCAATCGCGGTGAAATTGCCGTCCGGATCATTCGTGCCTGCAGGGATCTGGGTATTGCCACCGTGGCTGTATATTCGCAGGCGGACCGCAACAGCATGCATACGGCCCTGGCCGACGAGACGGTTTGTATCGGCGGTGCGCCGGCCGGTCAGAGTTACCTCAATATTTCCAATATCATTGCTGCGGCGCAGAACACCGGCGCGGAGGCGATCCATCCCGGCTACGGTTTTTTGGCGGAAAACGCCTATTTTGCTGAACTGTGTGAAACCAACGGGATCAAGTTTATTGGGCCCCAACCCCAGGTGATCAAGCTGATGGGGGACAAAGTCAAGGCGCGCGAAGTAGTCAGCCGGGAAGGCGTACCGCTGGTGCCGGGCAGTGAGGGAGCTGTGCTGAACCGGGCGCAGGCGGTCGCCATTGCTGAACAAATCGGCTATCCGGTCATGATTAAAGCATCTGCCGGCGGAGGGGGCAAGGGAATGCGCCTGGCCCATAACCGGTCCACTTTGGAGGAAGCGCTCAACATGGCCAGAATGGAGGCCAGGAGTGCCTTTGGCAATGACGAAGTGTATATCGAAAAGTATATTGAAGAGCCCCGTCATATTGAATTTCAAATTTTAGGCGACGAATTCGGTCAAACAATCCATCTGGGGGAACGCGATTGCTCGCTGCAAAGACGCAATCAGAAGCTGCTGGAGGAAGCCCCTTCCTGCATGCTGGATCATGAGCTGCGCGAAAAAATGGGCGCGATGGCAGTCAAGGCTGCTCAGGCGGTGGATTATACCAGTGCCGGCACCATCGAATTCCTGGTCGACCGCGATAAAAACTTCTATTTTATTGAGATGAACACCCGCATTCAGGTGGAACATCCGGTGACGGAAATGGTGACCGGCATTGATATCGTCAAGGCACAGATTCGGATTGCCGCCGGAGAAAAGCTGGACATCTCACAAAGCGATGTCTGCATCAACGGATGGGCGATTGAATGTCGCATCAACGCTGAAGATCCCGACAACAATTTCCTGCCCTCCCCGGGGCAGATTACCGAATACTGGTGTCCGGGCGGTCCCGGGGTGAGGGTGGATTCCAGCGCTTACAGCGGTTATATCATCACCCCTTACTATGATTCTATGATCGCCAAACTGATTGTCTGGGGCAGAACCCGGACCGAGGCCATCGAACGCATGCGCCGGGCCTTGCTGGAATTCCGGGTGGGCAATGTGCATACCACCATTCCTTTCCATCTGCGGGTGCTGGGCAATGCTTTTTTCCAAAAGGGAGAAGTATATACGAATTTTATTCAGCGCCGGATGGGTGGATAAATCCCTTTGTATAGGCTTTACTGCCGGAATTTGCAGGAGGTACATGGTCACCTTCATTGCTAATTCGTGGTTAGTAATGGTAGAATAACATCATAATACTGTTGGAGGTGATTGACTTGGAAATGAAGAGACCAGAAATAGCCAATGAAATGGGTGTAGTTCGAATTGCTGATGAAGTTGTATCCACGGTTGCCGGTTTGGCAGCAATCGAAGTCGAAGGAGTAGCTTCCATGAGCGGAGGCTGGGGTACCGATCTGGTTGAAAAACTCGGCAAAAAGAATTTCGGCAAAGGTATCCGGGTGGAGGTCAACGACCAAGTTACTACGATTGATATATTTTTAAGTATCGTATATGGGTACGCTATTCCCCAGGTTGCCGAGAATGTTCAAAAGGAAGTCAGAAGCGCGGTGGAGATGATGACCGGCTTGCAAGTAGCCGCCGTCAATGTACACATCGTATCTGTAAGCATGGCCAAACCTGCCGTGGAAGAAGTGGCTGGTGACGAAGCCGAGTAAGGCGTAAGCTGTCTAAATAACCCCCTGTGTCTGCAGGGGGTTATCTTACATGAAGGGGGAATTTCATTATGCCAATCATTTGGCGGGTGCTTCTTTCCATTTACAATCTGTTGCTGTTGGTGGTGGCCGGTATTTTTGTCGCCGCATCGGTTTCCGCCTTTGATCCTCTGCCGTATCTGCAAACCGCCCTGAATGAACAAAATCGTCTGCTTACCGGACTGGTTGCTTTGCTGTTGCTGCTGCTGGCTCTGGTGCTTTTGATCCAAACCTGGAAAACCGTGGAGAAGCAGGATGACGGAATTATTGTGCAGGAAGGATTGCTGGGACAAATCTGCATGACCGTGCCTGCCATTGAGCTGCTGATCATGAAGTCAGTACGCCAAATCGAAGGGATCAAGGACATTCGGCCGGAAATCAAAAAGGACAAGACCGGACTGACAGTGAAACTGCATATGATGATTAATCCTGCGCTGAACGTACCGGAGGTCACTGCAGCAACGCAGAAAATCGTCAAAGAACAGCTGGAGCAAGTCGGCGGATTGCAGGTGAATGAGGTCAAGGTACGGGTAGATGATTTCAAGGCTGGCAAATAAGGAGGGTTGACCCTTGATGGAAAAAGTATTCTATTACCTGATGAGTGAGCATCGCGGCAAAGTAATCGGTGTCCTGCTGGGCTTGCTGGCCAGTATTCTATTTATCAGTTATGGCTTCTGGCGGACCCTGTTTATTGTTTTCTGTATTCTGGCCGGCTACTTTATTGGCAAGAAAATTGATGAGAATACCAATCTGGAAGTCTGGATCAAAAATTTGTTCAAACAAAATCCGTGATAAAAAGTAACCTCTTATATCGATTAAGAAGCACTAAATCGCAGGAAGGAAGAAAACGTTGAGCAGAAGAAAAGCACGGGAATTGGCTTTTAAAGTAATGTTTCAGGTTGATCAGGTCAATGCAGAACCCCGTACTGCTTTTGAATATCTACTGACCGAACAGCGTCTGGCCGACAGTGAAAAAGAATTCGCCTGGTCCTTGATTGAGCGCTGTCTGCAGAATCAAGCCACCATTGATCATTTGATCAGCCAGTATGCCAATGATTGGTCGATTGACCGGATGTCTTCGGTCGATCGTAATCTGATGCGGATCGCCAGCAGCGAGATTTTGTTTCTGGAAGGCAGTCAGGCTGCCGTTGCCATTGACGAAGCGATTGAAATCTCTAAAAAATACGGCGAAGATAATTCAGCGTCTTTTATTAACGCCATTCTGGACAAGATCCATCATCATCAGGAAACCTGATGAACAACCGCCGGGTCCCTTTTCGTGATGAAGGCGGCCTTGTGAGCTGCAATATTTGTTTACAAGCTGCCAGGAAAGCCTGGCATTTGCTTTATTGTGAACCCTCATGATGGTCGAACACAAACAACGCTGAAAATATTATTTATCATCCTGCGCGTAAGCGAAGGATCTCTTTAAAAAGGTTCCCGGGACCCGCCAGCCATCTCTGATTACGCAAGCGGGTGGGGTGCGGCAGCTTTTTATCAGCCGGGAGGAAGAGGTTGGACATGAAGGAATTTATCACCGTCAGTGCCTTAAATGAATATATCGGGGCTTTGTTGGAAGCCGATCCGATCCTGCAGGGGATCTGGGTCAAAGGTGAGATCTCCGGATTTCGTCTCTTTCAACAATCCGGGCATATGTATTTTACCCTCAAAGACGGCGACGCTGCGGTGAGTTGTGTCATGTTCCGCAGCCGCAACCAGGGACTCAAGTTTCTGCCCGAAGACGGGATGGAAGTTCTGCTTTTTGGAGCGGTGGGGATATTTTCCAAGCAGGGCCGATACCAGCTGTATGTTGAAAATATGCAGCCCTTTGGCGCGGGTGCGCTGTATCTGCAACTGGAGAAACTGAAAAAGGAACTGGATCAACAGGGCTATTTTGCAATGGAGAGAAAAAAACCGCTGCCGGCCATGCCGCATTGCGTGGGCGTGGTAACCTCCCAGGATGGGGCAGCCCTGCGCGACATCCTCAAGGTGATCAGACAACGTTGTCCTTCAGTCCGGGTGGTGGTTGCCCACAGCTCCGTACAAGGAGTGGATGCGCCCCGCGAACTGGCGGCCGGCATCGGCAGCTTAAACGCTTACGGCCAGGTCGATGTGATCATCGTGGGACGGGGCGGAGGATCCTTGGAAGATTTGATGGCCTTTAACAGCCGGGAAGTGGTGGAGGCGATTTCATTATCGGTTATTCCGGTGATCTCCGCGGTAGGTCATGAGGTGGATGTAACCCTGGCCGATCTGGCCGCTGATGTGCGGGCGGCGACGCCCACTCAGGCAGCCCAGATGGCTGTTCCTGATCAGACTGTGCTGCGCGATCAGCTGCATTCTATCAACCGGCAACTGACCAGGGCCATGCAAAAAAACCTCCGTCGTCAGGCAGAAGCCCTGGATTATTTGATGATGCGCCGCATCTGGCGCGATCCTGGAGAATTCCTGGAAAAGCGTCACCGGGATTTGCGTCAGGCCAGTCAGGCCTTGATCAAGGCCATGCAGAAGAATCTGCAGACCAGACAGCACGGTTTGGCCATGGCGGTTGCCGGGCTTGACCAGCTTAGCCCGCTCAAAGTCATGGGTCGTGGCTATGCCATCCTCAGCCATCAGCAAACCATCATCAAGAGCATCGAGCAGGTCAGTCCGGGAATGCAACTGAAGGCCCGGCTCAGCGATGGCCAACTGGTGGTAGAGGTCAAGGAGAAGGAGAAGATAGCGCATGAAAAAACAGAGTTTTGATCAGGCCTTGCAACGTCTGGAAGAAATCGTGGAACAGCTGGAATCAGGTCAATTGGGCCTGGAAGAATCGCTGGCCCGATTTGAAGAAGGAGTCAGAATTTCGATGTTTTGCCAGGAAGAACTGCAGAAGACCGACGGCAAAGTCAGCCTGCTGATGAAAAAAATGAACGGCGAGATGGAACTGCTGGATTTTGAAGCTTGATTCCATAAAAAAGAGGTTGCTGCAAGCACGCCCAACATGCGCACAGCGAATCCTGAGTACGCGCAACAGAGGAGCACAATAGCTCGACAGCCGTTTATCTATTAACGTACCAAATGATCCCAAACCCTGGCGCGACAGACAGAAAGGAAAACCAATGGATTCTAAAACAATGCATATGGATTTTGACCACAATTTGTTCGTCTCCCAATTACAGCATAGAAAAGCGGATATTGAAGCTTGCCTGTCTAAAAAGCTGCCCGGGGAAGACGTCTTTCCGCCGTTGATTCACAAGGCGATGCACTATGCTGTGTTTAACGGCGGCAAGCGGCTGCGGCCCATTATGGTCATGGAAAGTGGCAAAATTGCCGGTTATGTCGGTGAAGCGCTGGAAAATCTGGCCTGTGCGCTGGAAATGATTCATTCCTACTCGCTGGTCCATGATGATCTGCCGGCCATGGATGATGATGATTTGCGCCGCGGCAAACCCACCTGCCATATTGTATTCGGAGAGGCCAACGCCATTCTGGCCGGAGATGGCCTGCTGACTGAAGCTTTTCAGCTGCTGGCCCGGACCGCTGCGCTGCCGGGGGTCGAACCAGGCAGACTGTTGCAGGTCATCGCCGAGGTGTCAGCCGCTGCCGGCAGTCGAGGCATGATCGGCGGGCAGGTGATGGATTTAAACGAACAATATCAGCAAGGCCAGGACAGTCTGGCCCAACTGCATCAATTAAAAACCGGCGCCTTGTTTACTGCTTCCCTGCGCATCGGCGCAATCCTGGGGGGCCTGGACGCAGCCGGCTTGACAGCGCTGACGCAATACGCCGGCCATTTTGGTCTGGCCTTTCAGATCACCGATGACATTTTGGATGTGGAAGGTGATCCGTCGTTGCTGGGCAAGCCGGTGGGAAGTGATGAAAAGAATCTGAAGCTGACCTACCCGGCCTGTTGCGGTCTGGAAGAAGCCAGAAACATGGCAACCCGAGAAGCAGAGGCGTGTCTGC
>DAOTHZ010000024.1:17479-27366 GCA_035447945.1 Syntrophomonas sp. | reverse complement strand
AGGCAAGGAGTGAGAATACACAATTAAAAGCTTATCCTCGAATGACCTTTCAATTGTCAATTAAAGGAGTGATTTGTATGTCTTGACTTACAGTGCCTACCACGAGCAAATTTCCGATAAAGTCAAAGTGATGCTGGCTATAACAAAGGACTTTAAGAAGATTATTCGCTATGGTCCTATATCTGATTACGATATGCGTAATGTTGTCATATTCCCTGAAACAGATAAAAAGAAAAACTGGATTGCCTTGATGCGTCCCAATGACAAAAACCAGGAAGTGTCAGGTTCTGGCCATGTCGGCGGCTCATTTGGAGAGATATGTACTGCTTTTGCTCCAGCTCCTGCCGGGCCTTGGCAAATCGGGGAAGTAATTATGCGCAGCGGCCACGGTCCAAGTGCATTCCAGGCCAAGATAGGCCCAGGCATTCCACCTGTCAAGACCCAATATGGATGGCTTAATATCTTTCACGGGGTACGTTCAACCATGGCCGGCCATCCTTATTCGCTGGCAGTGGCATTCCATGACCTCAAAGATCCAACCAATCCTGGTAAACTTCGTATCAGTGCCAAACCGTTGTTAATGCCCGCTGCCCAAGATAGTATCGTGAGAGGGGATGATTATGTCCATGTCCCCAATGTAGTGTTTAGCTGTGGCGCCTTGCTTGGCAAGAATGATACGGTAGCTATTTATTATGGCGGTAATGATACTGTCATGAATGTCGGTCTGACCAATATACGGATTCTCAATGAAATGTGTGATCATTTTGGCATCGACCCATTGACAGGAAGACATTTGTATTCTCTATAGCGGTACTTCGATATGTCAAACAGGGAATTTTTATTGATTTGCAGTCCACATTAAACGGAATCCATTTTTTGTGTTTAATGATAACGATATGGTATTTGCATTTAAAATTTTAATAATGTGAAATATTGCAGGATATAGTCATTTAACGTCGAAGAATGCATACAGGAGGTGAAATGAATGGTAATAGGTGGAGTAGATGTTGTAGCCCTGTTAATGATTCTGCTGAAAGCAATCCTGATCTTTTTTATTGGTCGACTGGTTATCAATTTAATATTGAAGCAATCCAACAAGCTTCTGTCCAAGAAATCATACGACCCGATGCTGGAAGGGTTTGCATTGTCAATTTTGAAATTCCTGTTGTATTTCGTATTGATTATGGCTATACTGCAAACCTTCGGAGTGCAAACAACTTCTTTTATTGCGGTTTTGGGAGCAGCTTCACTGGCGATCGGCTTGGCCCTTCAGGGGAACCTTACCAATTTTGCCAGCGGTGCCTTGTTGGTAACTCTCAAGCCTTTCAAAGTCAATGATTTCGTGGAAATTGGGGGAGAAGCGGGCGTTATTGCGGAAATTGGCATCTTTCATACCGTAATCAAAACCGTTGACAATAAAAAAGTCATCATCCCCAACGGTTCTGTAACCAGCGGTGTTATCACCAATTACAGTGCCTATTCGGAAAGAAGAGTGGATCTTACTATCGGGGTGGATTACAACGCTAAAATTGATCATGTCAAAGCAACCATTGAAAAAGCCATTGTGGCTAGTGACAAGATTCTCTCTGACAAACCGATATTTGTGAGATTGGCAGAAATGGCAGACAGCTCGCTCAACTTTTCTGTCCGGGTGTGGACTCGTTCGGAAAATTATTGGGATGTGTACTTTGACCTGATGGAAAATATCAAGAATAAACTTGATGAAGAAAGTATTTCCATTCCGTATCCCCATGTCGAAGTGGTCATGAAGAAATAACCGGGTAACATCTACACTTGCAAGACAAGACAAACTCCCAACATCGCTCGAATCTGTTGGGAGTTTTGCATTTCATTGGCGAGTTGACGGTTTTGCTATGGAAGAATTGGTGAAATATTTACTTGGCTTGCGATTATTGCTGACTTTTTTCAAGCCATAAAGCGTAAATATAAGTGCCCGCAATCAACCCCAAGATAGTAAAGACGGCCAGAAATTTTCCTTCTCCAACCTGGGCCAGGGCAGTTCCCGGGCAGGCTCCGGACATCCCCCAGCCAATCCCGAAGAACGCTCCGCCCAGTGCTGTGTAGCGGGTGAGTTCCTTTTTTTTAATTTTAATGTCAATTCCTTTATACCCTTTATGGCCCAGCAACTTAAACACCTGCATCCCAACGGCTGCCGTAACGATAGCCGTAAGAATCACCCAGGCCAAAGTAAGGTTCTCCATTGTAAACATGGAAAAAATCATATCATAATTAGATGCACCAACCCTGCTCAAAACAAAACCGAAGAATATGCCAAAGATCAGAATTATCAGATTCTTGCTCACTTACATCCCTCCTGCCTGTAAAAAGCTGATGAAATGTACTGTCAAAAAACCAAAAAGCAGAAAGAATACGGTGGCGATCAGGCTGGAAAGGTGAAAATTGGCCAGACCATGAATACTGTGGCCTGATGTGCAACCATTGGCCGTGCGTGCCCCCAGCCCCAGCAAGAAACCACCGGCAAAGAACCATAAAGCCTGGTAGAGGAATGGCCAGGCAAACATCTGTGTAAATCTTCCCATATCAGATGTAACCAACAACATCCCGGCAAGTTGCGCAGAGATAAAAGCACCGATGACAATCCCTATGATGAAGAAAAAGCGCCAGTTGTAGATATTTTTAAAAGCATCTGAATGCAGCCATTTCAAGCGGGTTTTAAAGAATATAAGCCGGGCCAGGTTTCCGTAACCGGTGGAAACCCCCAATGCCGTATTGGTGAAATAATACATCAAAGGAACCAAAAGACCGATACAAATACCGCCCAGCCACCATGGCCAAGGATCAGTCAGCAAATTGCCGAAGACAAAAAAGCCCACAAAAACACCCCTTATCCCAGCGGACAGCCTGCTTTTTGCCAGGCTGATGTGCCGCCGATTACATTAATGACATTGCTGCTTCCGCTTAGATTAAGCATCAAGCTGGCGGCCAATAGGGAACGGTTGCCGGTGTTGCAAATAAAAGCAACCGGCTTGTCGCCGATAAACTCATGGTATCGATGTCTGACATCAGGAGCCGGGCAGTGAATAGAGCCGTCAATGTGCATGACATCGTATTCGCTCTTCAGACGAGTGTCGATCAGTTCAACTTCATTTTTATCCCATAAATCTTTTAATTCCAGGATGGAAATACTCTTTAGATAACTGGTCCGCAATCCTTCTTCAGCCCAAGTGGTCATACCATTATGCAAATAGCCAATGACATTGTCGAGACCAACGCTGTATAGTGCAGGCAGGATATTTTTCAGATCATCATCTGATTCCATCACCAAAAGAAGTGGTTTGTCTGGAGGCAGTACCCAACCGGAAAAGGTGGCAAAGTTTCCTTTGATACTCAAACCGTAGGCTTTGGGAATATGGGCGCTGGCAAAGGCCAACTGGTCACGGGTGTCAACCACGATAGCGCCTGCTGCGATTTCCTTTAAAAACTTGCCGGGCGATAATGGCTTGGGTCTGGGAAGATCTGCCAGTAACGCCGGTCCCTTGCGGTTGATTTCGGAGCAACGGCTAAAATGATCAGGTGCTTCCGGCATTTCAGCTAAAAATGTCCGGATAAACAAATCTTCAGGATGAATCTTCATAGCAGCATTGTACATTCTTTCTGTACCAATGGTGGACGACAGTTTTGAAGAGAGCACTTTGCCGCACAGGGAGCCAGCCCCGTGAGCCGGGTAGACTTCGACATGATCACCGATTTCCTTGATTCTTAACAGACTATGGTAGAGTTTGGCCGCCAATTCGTTTTTGATATCAGGAAAGAGGTCTGGTCTGCCCGCATCTCCGATTAAAAGGGTATCCCCGCTGAAAACCAGGGCCGGTATTTCCCCCCTTTCCAGGTCGGAAACGACAAAGACGGATGCTTCCGGGGTATGACCCGGGGTATCGAGCATTTTGAACAAAAGGGTGTCAATGCGGAATTCTTCTCCATCTTTCACTGCATAGTGCGCAAAATTAGCCTTGGCTTGTGCTGAAATATAGATTTGCGCGCCGGTTCTTTTGGCGAGTTCCATGTGCCCGGAGATAAAATCCGCATGCAGATGGGTTTCGATGATTGCCGTAATGGGGAGATTAAAGTTCTCTGCGATTTGGACATAACGGTCAACGGAACGGGAAGGATCGACTACCACACATTCATTTTTACCGCCAATCACGTAAGAACAATGGGCCAGTCCCGGGGTGTAAACTTGTTTAAATTCCATATAATACAACAACTCCTTTCCATTCTTAAACGCTTTTTTATCTATTCCAGGGTTAAAGCCATATCATATATATGACAAGGGAAGCAATGATTCCGGATACAAGAAACAGTACTGCGCCAATTTTTATAAAACTTTTCCGAGAGAAAGAAGTGCTGCTCATAACGATCAGGGTGCTTTGATTGGTGGGAAGAATAATTCCCAGACTGGCTCCAGCAGCTACAGCCATTAAAAGGGCGTCCACACTGATGTTCAGCAATCCTGACTGGGCAAGGATGATGGCTGTGGGTGACATTAAAACTGCCGCTACTGCATTGTTCAATATATTGGAGATAAGAGTCGTCAGCAATAGAATAAAATAAATCATCAACCAGGGTGGCAGGGTTTGCAAAAAGGGAATCAACTGATTGACGACCAGGGACAGCGAACCATTTTCTTGCATCACATTGGCCACGCTGATCATACTGCCCATGAAGATCAATACGGGCAGGTTGAGAGATGCATAGGCTTTGTCGTAGGGCAGGATGTCAGTGGCAAGCAATACCATCACCACCAGTCCAAAAGCCACCGCCGGATGGATCAGGCCGATACTGGTCAACAACAGGGCCGGCAGGAAAAAAACCAAAACGATGGTGGTGTTTCTGAACGTGCGCAGGGGAGCTATAAATAACTCGTCAAAGTCATGAATATCGTCATTAGTGTCATGGGTTTGGGAGGGGAGCGATGCTTCCCGGTCCGGCAGCTTTTTGTGTCGAAGATGAAGGATATACCACAATATCAATCCGGCCATGACCATGGCAACCCCCTGCGGAGCAAAATCAAACATTTGGAAAGGCTTGCCGGAGGCCTGCATTCTAAAGGCTGACACAATAATATTGGAAGATGTCCCAATTAAGGTGAGAGAACCGCCCAGGATGCTGGCATAAGCAATCGGGAGTCCGTAGAGAGCAGGATCCAGTCCGGCACGACGGGCCATTCGCTGCACCGTCGGCAGGATTAACCCCACCGCACCCACGTTATTCATCATACTCGACAAGAGAACTGTCACGGCTGAAACAGACAAGATTTGCCGGTCCGGGTCGTGCACCTTCCGGGCAATGCTTTGCCCCAAACCAGTGAGGATTCCTGATTCAGCCAGGCCCGTACTCAGCACCAAAACAACCGCGATCGTAAATAATGCCGGGTCAGAAAAACCGGAAAACAACCGTTCTGTTTCCCTAAAGCCAAGCAGACCCAGCCCCAACAGACCGGCGAAGGCTGTCAGATCATAACGGATTTTGTCAGAGACGACTGATAAGAGAATAAAGCAGAGAACCAACCAGGTAACCAAGTGTTCCCAAGAGACAGGAATCATCATTGTGCTCACCCCTTTTAAACAGGGAATGGTGTTGTGATAGGGTTGCTTACTGTTTTTATTATACCAGACCAATCTCCTGTAAAAGAAGCAGTAGGTTATTTCTTTTGCCGGCATATACCGTTAATATGGTATTCTATTGGGGAGAGTACTGGCGAAACAGCGTCACTTTGTTGTTCCTTCAAAAACGCAGTGTTTGGCTGCCGGGGATAGCGAAACCTGATATTAAGAAAAGACAACCCCGCTAGGTAAACCCAGGAACATCGCAGTCTGACATCGATGGTTTCCCTTTTTCGGATATTTTGGTTCAAAATATCCCGGCTAATAAGGGTATCTCCAAAACAGGCGGGAAAACCAAAAAGCATAAGAACAAATGCTATGCTTATCATAATGAAAGGAGGAGGATTGTTTGAGTGTAATTACATCGAAACTAGTTGAAGTTTTATATTCAGTCTTGCCTATTACAGCAATAGTAATGTTGTTGAATTTTACACTAACCCCGATTGACACCCCCCTTCTCATAAGGTTTCTCCTGGGTGCAATTCTGATTGTGATTGGATTGACTGTTTTTTTATTCGGGGTTGATATCGGCATCACCCCCATTGGCAATATGATGGGAACCGCCATCGTGAAATCAAACAAGGTTTGGATCGTGATCGTTGCAGGATTGTTTTTGGGTTTCTTTATTTCAATTGCCGAGCCTGATCTGCATATTCTGGCCGGACAAGTAGACGCGGTTACCTCGGGATTGATTTCAAAAGGCATTCTAGTGGTCGTGGTATCCATTGGCATTGCAGTGCTGTTTGCGGTTGGTCTTACCCGCATCGTGTATAATTTTCCTTTATATAAAACGTTGACGGTATTATATGGAATCATTCTGGTTCTAGCGCTATTTACATCTCCCGAATTCATGGCGATTTCCTTTGATGCTTCCGGAGCGACTACCGGAGCATTGACAGTTCCATTTGTTCTGGCCTTGGCCTGGGGTGTTTCACAACTTAAAATGGATAGTAAATCTTCTGAAGAAGACAGTTTCGGGTTGGTGGCAATTGTCTCAACCGGTGCCATTATATCCGTAATGATAATGAGTATCCTGGCAAAAACAGATACAATAACAGGTATGCTGCCAACTGCGCAAGCAATGTCAACTTCGATCATGGCTCCGTTCCTGCAAAAACTTCCCTTGATCGCAGGAGAAATCGTCCTTGCTCTGGCGCCCATACTGATTACGTTTATGGTTTTTCAAAAGATCGCTTTTAAATTATCAAAAACAGCGTTGCGCAGAGTCTTGTTTGGAATGTTGTTTACCTTTGTCGGGCTGGTTCTATTGTTGTTGGGGGTTAACGCGGGTTTTATGGAGGTTGGCAGTATTGTTGGCTTTAAAATGGCTTCCCTGGACAATTATTGGTATGTTATTGGAGCCGGTTTTATTCTGGGTATGGTGACCATCCTGGCCGAGCCGGCGGTAAACGTCTTGACCCATCAGATTGAGGAAGTTACCAGTGGATATGTAAATCGAAAAGTGGTTATGATTACCTTGGCTTTGGGTGTGGCACTGGCGGTTGCCTTGTCCATTATACGCATCCTGACTCCGGGAATACAATTATGGCATTATCTCTTGCCTGGATACCTCATATCCATTGCGCTGACCCACTTTGTTCCTAAGTTGTTTGTCGGTATTGCCTTCGATTCTGGCGGAGTTGCTTCAGGCCCCATGACGGCTACATTTATTCTGGCCTTCACCCAGGGAGTTGCGGAAGCGGTAGAAGGGGCTAACGTTTTAATCGACGGTTTTGGCGTGATCGCCATGGTGGCCATGACCCCCTTGATTGCCCTGCAAATTCTGGGTTTGGTATTTAAAATCAGATCGAAAAAAGGAGGAGTGGATGACAATGAACAATAGATCAGGGGGTTCTGATATCGAATTAATCCGTGTCATTGTCAACTATGGATTAGGCAGTAAAATTATCAAAGCAGCGAAAAAATATGGAATATCTGGCGGAACCGTTACTTTAGGAAAGGGAACTATAAAAAACCGCCTTTTGAATTATATTGGTATTACAGATGAAAAAAAAGAGATCGTGCATATGGCAACGGAAAAGGAAACCGCCGAACGTGTTTTAGAAAAGCTCAACCAAGAATTTGAATTTTACAAACCTCATCACGGAATTGCCTTTACAACATCGATTTGTGGTATTTTTGGCACGCAGCGGATGTTGTGCAAGAGTTTACAGGAAGAAAGTGAGGCAGACAATAGCATGTACCATATTATAACCGTTATCGTTGATCGGGGAAAAGCGGAAGAGGTTATTGCTGCAGCGACCAAGGCAGGTTCCAAGGGCGGAACGATCATTAACGCCCGAGGCTCAGGAATACATGAAACGAGCAAATTGTTTGCAATGGATATTGAACCGGAAAAAGAGGTTGTCATTATCCTCTCAGAATTCGAAAAAACTGAAGATATCGTTGCCTTGGTCAGAGAAAACCTGAAAATTGACAAACCCGGTAATGGGATTATCTTTGTCCAGAATGCCAATAAGACCTATGGGATTCATAAGTAAGCGATTACATTTATAAAAAGCATTTCAGATCCCTTATGCGCGGATGATTAAACAAAATATTTGAATTAATTCCTATGGGATCTGAATAACCTGTATAAAAGGGATTGACTGCCCCTGAATCTGGACAACAGCGTAAAAGCACTTTGTCGGTAAATAGATTTAATTAGGCTGAATTTATGAATGTTAAATTATTCTGAATATTGTATCATGTTTGTAAGGGGACGATTCTCCTGAAATATTTAGGATAGGTAGGTGGCTGTATGAAAGAATACGCTGGGGAAGTGTACGCTGATGTTGGAAAAATCGTAGATGAGATCATCAATTACATTGGCAAAGACATTACTTTTTCCATGCCATTGGCACTCGGGAAACCCATTCTTATCATCAACGAACTCTATCGTCGAGCAAAAGAGGATCCCACCATAAACCTCAGAATTGTAACCGCACTAGCCTTGGAAAAACCACGTGGACATAGTGAACTGGAAAAAAGATTTTTAAAACCGCTTTCAGATCGGGTGTTCGCAGGTGTTCTTGATTTTGATTATATGCTTGATTTACGCGAAAAAAAACTTCCTGACAACGTCAAAGTATATGAATTTTTCAGCAAAGCCGGTTCTTATCTGCACGACATTGAAGCCCAACAAAATCACCTCAATTCAAATTACACCCATGTTGTACGTGATGCTATTGATTTTGGCGTTAACGTTTTCGGCCAATTGGTCAGCAATCAAGAAATTGACGGAAAAATGATGTATTCGATGGGATGCAATACCGATATCTCGATCGAAGCGCTGGAGGAACTCAACAAACTAAGAAGCAGCGGACAAAAGATTGTTCTGGTTGCAGAAGCCAATCCAAAATTGCCGTTTATGTACGGAGATGCTGTCGTTGAGGCGGAAAGCTACGACATGATTTTACAGGGAGATTTTGTGGATTATGAAATGTTTGCTCCTCCCAAAGATCCGGTAGCCATCCCTGACCATATGATTGGTATCAATGTCAGCACCCTGGTGCCTGACGGCGGGACCATTCAAGTTGGCATCGGCGCATTGGGCGATGCGATTGTAGCTGGTTTGATTATGCGGAATGAACATAATGAGGTGTATCAGGAATTTATCAATCATATAAACATAACCGGGCGCTGTCAAGATTTGATTAACAGATGGGGGAGTACCGGCAAATTCGAAAAAGGTCTTTATGGTTCATCAGAAATGTTTGTTGATGCGTTCATGCAGATGTACAAGAGTAAAATCTTAAAACGCCAGGTATTTGACAGCATCCCGCTCATGAAACTCATCAATGCCAATAAACTGGATCCACAGCAGATACCGCCCGACATTATTGAACAATTGCTGGACATGAAAGCAATAAAACCGCATCTCAGCCAGGATGATTTTGCCTTCCTGAGTAAATTTGGCATATTAAAAGCCGGGTTGGAATACAAAGAAGGCAGTATTTATAATGGAACCCAAGCTTATGGTACCGACATGAACGAAGCTGAAAACCGCGAACAAATTCGCCATTTACTGGGTACCCACCTGCTGAATGGGCAGGTCATCCTGGGCGCCTTCTACATCGGTCCCAAATCATTCTACGACCAGCTCAACCAAATGAGTGAAGAAGAACGCAAGCAATTCGGCATGTCCGGTGTGAACAAGGTCAATCAGTTGTATGGCGATGAAGAACTGCGGGCTTTGCAGCGCAAAGACGGACGCTTTGTCAATGCCGGTATGGTCTGCAG
>DAOTHZ010000024.1:0-17379 GCA_035447945.1 Syntrophomonas sp. | reverse complement strand
AAGTCAGATAAAGATACCATTGCGGCGATTTTAAATGTCACTGATTCAAGATTCCAGGAAGACCTGCTGAAACAAGCTAAAAAAGCCGGGAAAATTCCGATGGATTATCAGATCCCCGACGAGTATCGCAACAATACCCCGGAAAAACTGGCTGCCTTAATCAAACCTTATCAAGAGAAAGGTTATTTTAAACCGTTCCCGTTTGGCACCGATCTCACCCCCATTGAAATTGGACTGGGGGGTGCCCTCAAAGGTTTCAAGGCCTTGGCTACCGGTAGTCCCGGAAAATTGGCCGGCAAGGTAATAACAGAAATCTTCAAACCGATTCCTGAATCGGCCCACGTATACCTGGATAGAATGGATCTGGCGACGCCTGCTTCAGCGAAAGAAAAGGTCTATCGTAAATTGGTGGTGCTGGCTCTGCGTAATGCCGGCAGGTTATAAATCATTGAGACGTTGCATGTAACACGAATGCCACTTTATAACACAATGAGTGCCGATCTTGAAGCGGTTAGGGGTAAAAGTGATGCCCTGCCGCTTCTTGTTTTTCCGGCTTATTTCTTGGGCAGGAAATGAATTGCCGTGGACGCCTGTCAATGTATGATGTATTCTTATTTATATAATATTGCATTCTAATGCGATTATATTATGATTTTGAATTGAAAATGGATTTCATTCATTAAGGGAGTGTAAATGAATTGAGCGGATTTTTCGGGGTTGTCTCTAAAGAGGATTGTGTGACAGATGTTTACTTCGGTACGGATTATCATTCCCATCTGGGAACCAGCACCGGCGGTATGGCAATCTGGAACGGCAAAGGCTTTAACACCTCTATTCACAATATTGAAAACACCCAGTTCAGAGCCAGATTCGAACAAGAACTGCATAGTTTTAAAGGCAAAATGGGAATTGGCTGTATCAGCGACATGGAACCGCAGCCATTAACGATCAGATCCCATCTCGGCCAATACGCGATTAGTACGGTATCGAAAATCAATAATCTTTATGAAATTGCAGACAATGAATTCACCCATCGCAACATTCACTTTCTGGAAACCAGCAAAGGGACCATTAATCCAACGGAATTGGTGTCTGTCATTGTGGACCAGGAAAACTCGTTTAAGGATGGTTTGTTAAAGGCGCAGGAACTGATTGAAGGTTCCTGCTCCATTCTGCTGCTTACTTCCAAGGGGATATATGCCTCCCGCGACAAACTTGGCAGAACGCCGCTGGTGGTAGGGGAGAAGGACGGAGCCTATTGTATTGCCTTTGAATCGTGTACGTTTCCCAATCTGGGTTACACTTTTTTATATGAACTTGGCCCCGGGGAGATCATTCTGCTGACACCGGAAGGCATACAAAAGATATCTCCGCCCCGCAAAGAAATGAAAATTTGTGCTTTTCTTTGGGTATATTACGGCTATCCTTCCTCTACCTATGAAGGCATGAACGTTGAGGTAATGCGTTATCGCAACGGCGCGGTGATGGCCAGGAAGGACCAGGTGGAGCTGGACATGGTGGCCGGGATACCTGATTCTGGAATCGGCCATGCCATTGGGTACTCCAACCAATCCAAAATTCCTTACGGGCGTCCCTTTATCAAATATACTCCCACCTGGGCCAGAAGTTTCATGCCGCAGAGCCAGGAAATCAGAAACCTGGTGGCCCGGATGAAACTAATGCCGATTCCCGAATTGGTGACTCATAAAAAACTGTTGTTCTGTGACGATTCCATTGTCCGCGGTACGCAGCTGCGCGAAACCGTGGATCTGCTTTATCAGTGCAATGCCAAGGAAGTTCACATACGTTCCGCTTGTCCGCCACTGGTATTTGGCTGCAAATATCTGAATTTTTCCACCAACCGCTCAGAAATGGATTTGGTAGCCCGCAAGGCCATAGCTGATCTGGAAGGAAAAGAACCGGATTATTTTGAGGACTATTGCGATCCCTCCACGGACAAGTATCAATGTATGGTCGAACGCATCTGCAAACGGCTGAATTTCTCCACATTAAAATATCAGAACATCCATGACATGCTCGATTCCATCGGAATCGACAAGAATAAAATCTGCACCTACTGTTGGAACGGAAGAGAATAGAATGCAGAAGATTAAATTACTTGGGATCTCCGGCAGTCCCCGTCATGGCAATACGGAAACCCTGGTGAAGGAAGCGCTGCAATCCGCAGCCGAATTGGTACCGGCCGATACGGAACTGATTTCACTGGCAGGACTAAAGATCAATCCATGCGACGGATGCAATCGCTGTTACGGATTTTCCAAAGGTGCCACCTGGGAAAGACTATGCCCGGTTTATGATGACGATGTGACCATGATCTATCAAAAAATCAGAGAAGCCGACGGCTTGATCATTGGATCTCCGGTGTATACCGGGGATATCACCGCCCGTCTCAAAGCCTTAATGGAACGAGGGGCTTGTTTCTGTCATTATTCGGCTTCACCCGTGGCGGGCAGTATACGCAACAAAGTGGTGGGCGGCATCGTGGTGGCATTCGAACGCCGGGGAGGGCAGGAGAGTGCCTTGCAAAGCATCTGGCGCTGGGCGACTGGAATCTTGTTCTCCCATGTTGTGGGGGCTGTCCCGTTTCCGGGTGACCCGCCACCGCAAGCCTCCGCTTTGGGAGGTTTGGCAGACACTTGCGATTCCCATACCGGTTATGGTAAAAAAGGTGCATTGGCAGAAACGACCCGGACCGTTCCACCAACCAGCGGCATATATAATCTGAAATCGGTAAGGAATCTAGGCAAAAGCGTTGGCTTGGGAGCTCTGGCCATGAATCGTGGATTAATGGCGATAAAAGAAGAAGGAATCGACATACCACCACTTCCCCTGACATCCTTTCCGCCCAACATCCTTCAGCCAGATTCTTATCTTGAACAGGTCTTTTCGGGTAAAATCCAAGTTCCTTCATACCAGACCATAAAAGGCATTGCAAAGGAAAGAGATAAGTAAATGTAAAAGCCAAGCCAACCAAATTTTCTATACCTTTGATTTTCATTGCCTTACGTAAATATGAAATTGCGCCAACTGCAATTTTAATGCAAAGAATGGCACAAAAAAGGCGGGGAGCTTCGTTTAAAACGTTGCCCTCCGCCTTAATTAATAACGCTTAACGGGTAAACATAAAGATCGGGGTGATACCTTTTTTGGCCAATTCCGGGTCGTATTTATAATATTTGGGATCCTCATTTTCCATGATATCAATAATGTGTTTGTAGGTTCTATTTTTCATTTCGGCCATATTGGCTCTGGGTTTATTGAACGTGCGGGCAAACGCGACTGCTTCTTCCACCGTCTTTTCCCCGTTCTCACAGGCTTTCATAATGACGTTGTATTTTTCCAGTTCATTCGCTCCGACTTTTTGTCCGGTCAACTGCATTTTGAGGAAAAAATGATAAGGCATGATGCGTTTCATCCACTCGATCATGGAGGGCGCAAACTGTATGCCCAGATCGATTTCCGGCAAACACATGTAGCCCCGATCAGCTCTCATAAATCTGAAATCGCAGGCTCCCGCCAGCATGGCTCCATTGCCGAAAGCATGGCCGGTCACAGCAGCAACCGTCGGAATGGATGACATTAATATGGTCCGAAAAACTTTGCCATTCAGGTGCAGCCATTGCTCAATGGCAGGCCAATCCTTCTCAGCCATTCGCTTGCCCAGCCATTCAATATCAACCCCCAGGCAAAAGTTCTTGGGATCACTGGAAGTTAACACGAGCGAGCAAATTTCCGGGTCAGCCATGATCTCCTCATAAGTCGAAAGCACTGCTTCGCACCATACAGGATTGTGCCGGTTCTCTCCGTTATTCAAGGTCATGATCGCCACTGTGCCGTCTTTGGTCCACTCTACCATTGCCATAAAAACCCTCCCTTAATACTTAATTAATGCATATAAAATTTGGGGTTCCCCGATTCGTATAACTGATGAGCCTTATCACTGTATGAAACAATTAAAAAAGGCTCATTTCCTTTATTTGCATCCTAGTATATCATAAATATTGTTAATAAAATATTTAATTGCTTATAATAATTTATGCATACAAAATATAAATATATGCTGCCAATAAAAATTATCTTTCGAACAATAAATTTACGAATGTTATATAATATTTCTGTTATAATAAGATTAATATTCAGGTTGTAAATAATTATTAAGTGTTTAAATCTTTATGAACTCTCACTATTGATTAATTTGAAAGGAGTTTTTTATGAACATTCTGCTGAACCCCAAAAACTACAGAGACAGAAATTATCCGGATGCCAGAAGTAAAGAGATCATGCTCAAAACCATTCAATGGTTTGAGGACAAAGGGCTCGCCAAACAGAAAGAACAATACCACGACAAGGAGTTCTGCAAAGATTTTCAGGATTTCGTCACGCAGGAAGGTATTTTCGAGACCCTTTTCCTGCCCAAAGGTTATGGTTCAGACCCCAATCAGTACTACAGCACCTACAGAATGTATGAATTCTCGGAAATATGCGGGTTTTACGGAGCCGGCTACTGGTACACTTATCATGTATCGACACTTGGTCTTGATCCGGTACTGTTGGGCGACAATGAAGAAGCCAAGCACAAAGCGGCTGCCAAGTTAAAAGATAACGCCCTGTGCGCCTTCGGATTGTCGGAAAAAGAACACGGTGCCGACATCTATTCCTCGGAGATGAAGCTCACACCCAAGGGCGACGGCACCTATGTGGCCAATGGCAGCAAATACTATATCGGCAACGGCAATGTGGCCAGTACTGTCACCGTTTTCGGTAAAATCGAAGGAACGGATGATTATGTATTTTTCGTGGTTGACTCCGCCCATCCCAATTATGAGTTGATTAAAAACATCGTTGACTGCAACCAGCAGTTTGTAGCCGAATTTGCGTTACATGATTATCCCATCACCGACGCCGAGATTCTGTCACGTGGCCCCAAAGCCTGGGATGATATGCTCAATACCATTAATATCTGCAAATTCAACATTGGTTCCGGTGCAACCGGCATTGTCACCCATTCTTTCTATGAAGCACTTAACCATGCCTACCATAGAAATCTGTATGGCAAAAAAGTAACTGACTTTGCTCATGTCAAACGCTTGTTCAGCGATGCCTGGCTGCGTATTATGGGCATGAAATTGTTTGGCTTGCGCGCTACCGATTATATGCGCATCGCCAACGAGAATGACAAACGCTATTTACTATTTAACCCCGTCATGAAAATGAAAGTAGCCATTCAGGGAGAACTGGTGCATGAACTGCTCTGGGACATCATCGCTGCCAAAGGATTCGAGAAAGACATGTATTTCGAGCAGGCGGTCAGCGAACTGAGAGGATTCCCCAAACTGGAAGGCACGCGCCACGTGAATATGGCCCTGATTGCCAAGCTGGTTCCCAGCTATATGTTTATGCCGGCTGAATTTGAAGAAATCGGGCGGATCACCGATGACCGCAATGATGATTATCTTTTCCGTCAGGGAACCACCCATGGCTATGCCAAGACCAAATTCCATGATTATCATATCGCGTATAATAGTTTGGCTCATTTGCCTAATGTAAAGGTTTACATGGAGCAAATCGAAGCCTATAAAGAGTATCTGATGGTATCCGGTCAGAATCTGATGAAACAGATGAGAGATTTCGATTATCTGCTGGCAGTGGGCGAACTGTTCACTATGGTGGCCTACGGACAATTGATTATCGAAAGTGCCAAAATCGAAGGCATCAGTGATGAGGTCATGAACCAGATGTTTGATATGTTTGTCAGAGATTTCACGGCCTTCGCAGTTGATCTTTACGGCAAACCGCTCAATACGGACGAACAGATCGAAAAGATTCAAAAAATGATAAAAAGACCGGTTGTTAACCAGGCAGAATTCGAAAAGGTTTTAAACGAAGAAGTATTCAGTCTGGTAGACGAATATATTCAGAATCCCTAAAACAAGAATTAAGAATCAGTTATAACGGTTACATTAATTCATCCCAAAACAAGGTGAAATGCCTGCATGGGGATGGTTCGAAACAATCAGTTAAAAAAAGGTCCTTTCGCAAGAAGGACCTTTTTTTTATTTTAGTGTGCCAGTGTACTTATTCTTACTTATAGATATTTCTTGGAGTCATCTTCTGGTGTCTCATAATTGAAATGCTGTCACGAATATGAGTCGCGTACCTTAAAATCCAATAAAATAGGGTTTGCAAATTATTTGTTTAATTAAGTGATTCATATACGTGACGGTTACTGTCTTTTGAACGTTCGCTCGATCAAGTCTAACATTTCAATTAATCTGCAAAAGATTCGGTAATATTGGGACATTGTATAGAAGATAAGTCCATCTGTTCAATGTGGCATAAAAGTTGCTCTATAGATTGTTATGTAATTCACAATTCCATCATTGATTACCAAACAACTATTATTTTCAGACAAGGGGGTTTGATATCAAATTATAAGTTATTTTGGATAATCAGTAAATCAATGATGGTGTCAAGAAGGGTTTGGAGGTGAGATAATGTCTGATTTATCGGTAGACCTTAGTGGAAAAGTAGCGGTTGTCACCGGTGCGGGAAGCGGTATCGGTCGTGCCTGCGCCATTGCACTTGCCCAGAGCGGTGCAGCGGTGGCCATACTTGATGTCAATCAGGACGCTTTGGAAGAAACCAAACGCCTGATCAGAGACTGCGGTTCAGAAGCGCTGAGCAGTATTTGCGATGTAAGCAAGGTGGCAGAAATCAATAAAACCTATGAGGCAATTGCAGAACATTTTGGTAAAATTGATATTGCAGTTAATGTCGCCGGGTTAAACATCCAGCAGCGTGGAGAAGAGGTTACCGAAGAAGCCTGGGACAAAATCATGAATGTCAATGCCAAAGGCTCCTTTTTCTGCAGCCAGGCAGCGGGACGAATCATGATGAAGCAGCAAAAGGGGAAAATCATTAACATGGGGTCAGCCATGTCAGTGGTTGGTTATGTGAAACGTTCAGTGTACTGTGCCAGTAAAGGAGCAGTGGCTCAATTCACAAAAGTACTGGCAGGAGAGTGGGCCCCTTATAACATCACAGTGAACACCGTTGCTCCGACATTTATTAATACGCCTTGGGGAGAGCCGATGTTTAAGGATGAGGATTTCAAGCTTGATGTAGAACGAAGAATTCTTATGCATCGCATTGGTGAAGTCGATGACGTTGTAGGTGCAGTTTTGTATTTGTCATCAAGCGCGGCAGATTTTGTAACCGGATCAATTTTAATGGTTGACGGAGGATGGACAGCTTGGTAATGAATATTGACATCGTATTTTTCAAATTTTTCAAACCAAGACTACAAACGACAGGTTGTATTTAAAATAGCAAGGAGGTAAATTATGTCAAGACTTACATCGGAATTGATTACGACTCTTGATGAATCACGTCTAACCGGTAATCATATTAGGGTTATCAGTGCTGCTGTCCTGGGAGACATGCTGGAATTCTTCGATTTGGCACTCATCAGCTTTGTTATTGCTTTCATCGCAGTTCCCTGGGGGCTGACTTATACAGCTTCTGCCAGTATTTTGCTAGCTGCGGGCTTTGGTTCCATTGTCGGAGCAGTCATGTTTGGCAATATAGCTGATAGAATTGGACGTCGCCCAGTTTTTATGTTTACCATCATATTCAGCGGTGTAATGACCGGACTCATGTACTTTACTCCGGAAGGAAACTGGATTTACCTGGTTATCCTGCGCTTTTTCGTCGGCCTGGCTTTGGGCGGACTGTACTGTGTTGACCTGCCCTTGGTTCAGGAATTTGCACCCGCGAAGTATCGTGGCCGTGTAAGTGGAATTGTAACAGCCTTTATTCCGATTGGCACCTTGCTGGCCAGCACCAGTGCAGCTTATTTGACCCCGTATATAGGCTGGAGAGGTCTATTCCTGGTCGGATTGATTCCTGTACTCCTGGCTCTTATTATTCGTGTTTGGGTACCTGAATCTCCCCGTTGGCTGATTCGCAACAAAAAGTATGACGAGGCGGCTGCTGCCGTAGATTGGGTTACTGAGCAGCACCATGACTTCCGCGACTCCAAACGGCAGAACGAAAAATGGATCGATGATCTGCCTGCCCAGCCACACATCAAGTTTAGTGAACTGTTCCAATATCCCCGCAGTGTTATCACAACTTGGGGGGCTAATGTATGTCAGCAGACAGGCTACTCATTATTTACCATGTGGGGACCCGCTTTGTTGGCTCTGGTGATCGGCAAGACCCCCCAGGAAGCAGCCAAGCTCTTTATCGTTGTTACACTGGGTGGGTTCATCGGCAGATGGTTCTGGTCTTTCATGGCAGACCACATTGGCCGCCGCTCCACTGGAATGATTCTGGGAACCGGCGCAGCCTTGATGTTAATGTTTGCTTTACTGAATACCGGTAACTTCATTGGTGGGACATCCGTATTTTGGCTCTGCATGATCGGTATTTACTTCTTTGCTGATGGCGGCTACGCGCTGGTAGGACCTTATGGATCCGAAGTTTGGCCTTCCAATTTGCGAGCAACTGGAATGGGTTCTGCCTATGGTATGGGTGGTATCGGCAAACTTATCGGACCCGTAATCGTTGCGCTATTTGCTGGTTCATCCAATCTTGTCAGCCCCAAGGCGACGACCGATGCGATTACCCCGGTTTACATTTTCCTGGCAGTATTGTTCGTTATCCAAGCTGTACTATTCTTCTATGCTCGTGAGACCAAAGGCAAAACCATGGAAGATATCGATGCGGAACTTGAAGAAGAAAGATCCGGGAAACTCAAAACAGCTTAATGCAAATCAATTGATGATCAATATATTTTAAGCAAGGAGGAATATTTCATGTCTGATGAAGCAGTAAAAATTGATGTAATCGAGTTTATGGGTAAAAAGCTGAATTTTTTGGATTTAGGCAAAGAAGTAGGACCTGATGTGCCGGTTTATCCCGGACATATGAAAACAGCTTTTTGGTGGCATAAAACTCACGAAGAAACTAAATTCAGTTTGGGCGAGAGCAGTAAATATCCTTACGGATTTGGTGTTAAAGGAATTATTACCTGTGATCATACCTCGACCCACGTGGACGCTGTTTACCATTTCGATCCCAACAAATCACATTTGTCGGTAGATAAAATCACCTTGCCGGAATTGATCACGCCGGCTGCCTGGATTGATCTGTCGTTTGTCCAGGGGAGGGTTCACATTACGTTGGATGCGGTAAAAAAAGGACTGGATGCAGCGCAAGTTACCCTAAAACCAGGCATGAGCCTGTTGTACTGGACCGGCAATGAACCTTACGGTACGATTGATCCTTTCCGCTATTTAAGCAACTATCCCGGCCTTGACAAGGAAGCGACGACTTGGCTGCTCGACCAGGGACTGGTGAATATTGGGACGGATTCTCCCAGCCTGGATACGCCGGCTGATCTTGATTATCCCAATCATACCGTACATGCAGAAAGGGAAGTCATTCATACCGAGAGTCTGGTGAATATCACCAAGATTCCCAGACACGATAATTTCTATTATGCCATGTTCCCGCTGAAATTCGTGGGATTGACCGGGAGTCCGATCAGAGCATTCGCCATCTGGGAAGATTAAAAAATCCCCTTCCTTTTATATATACCCCCAACAAAAAAGAGACTGAAAAGTCTCTTTTTTGTGGTTTTTAATGATTATCAGGAAAAGAACTGTCACGCAGCTGAATGCCATATTGATTGGCCTTGCGCCAGATAGTGGTCTGACTGGTTCCCAAGATGGAAGCTACTTTGCGGCTGCTGCCATATTTTTCGATATATTTTTGCAGGAGCTCTTTTTCATATTCTTCTATTGCAGTTTTTAATGGGATGGCAGGTAAATCGTTGCTTTCGCTGCTAAACAAAGTTTCTTCTGAACCGGGGAAGTTAATCTCATGAATGACATTATCGGGACTGGTTACCACAGCCCTTTCAATAACATTGCGTAATTCACGGATATTTCCAGGCCAATTGTAGTTTTGCATAACGCTGATTAACTGCGGAGCAATGGTTTTATTAAGATCGTATTTTTTATTGAAGTACTCCAGGAAATGAAGGATCAGCGGCTCAATTTCTTCGCCTCTTTCACGTAATGGGGCTACAAATATGGGGACTACATTTAAACGGTAATAGAGATCTTCCCGGAATTGCTTGTTTTTGATCATTTCCCGCAAATTGCGGTTGGTGGCAGCAATGACCCGGACATCGATTTTAATGGGTAAATTACCGCCCACCCGGGAGACTTCGCTTTCCTGCAAGACACGCAACAGTTTGACCTGCAGATGCAGCGGAATATCGCCCACCTCATCCAAGAAAAGTGTTCCTTGATCCGCCAGTTCAAAGATTCCCATCTTGCCTTCTTTGCGGGCACCGGTAAAGGCACCTTTTTCGTAACCGAAAAGTTCTGATTCCAATAAACTTTCGGGGATGGCTGCACAATTGATCTTGATATACGGTTTTTCGTGCCGGTGACTTTGATGATGCAGTTCACGGGCGACGATCTCTTTGCCAACACCCGATTCTCCCTGAATCAGAATGGTGGAATCAACTTTGCTGACGCGGGCGATTAATTCCTTAAGATCGTAGGATGAGGTTGCTTCGGCGATAAAAGAGTCTTCCATTCTGATCCGATTCAACTCGTTTTCATAATGACGGCGAAGGTGATTGGCATGTTCGACCTCTTGCCGCAGTCTGTCCAATTCCGTTAAATCCCTGGCATTGGTAATAACTCTGAACAGTTCATTATTATCATTGATGATGGGGTTTCCGGTAACCAGGATCGATTTGCCGTTTTTGAGTTTTTGGGTAAAGGTTACGGCCTTTTTGCTTTCAATAACCATAAGTACATCGGAATGATCATAGATCCCGGCCTCGGTTAATTCATGCATGTTCCGACCGACCAATTCCTCCCGCTGCAAGCCGGTGATTCGCTGGTAAGAGTCATTCATGCTCAAAACCACACCATTACCATCGGTGACGATGATACCGTCAAAAGAAGCCTGGATCACGGCATTAAGCTCATCTTTCAGAGCTTTGGTGTCTGCCAGTTCGATGGAGACTGATTCGAGTTCTGTAATGTCATGAATGTTAACCAGAACATTGACCAATTTGCCTTCCTGATTAAAAATGGGGGTACCAACAAAAACGGCGGTACGGCCGGTTTTGGTTTTTTCGGTATAGCTGACCGGTTGATGAGATTCAATGACCATCAGGGCCGCAGCTCTTTTATATAGACCCTTTTCCACCAATTCATACAGCGTTTTCCCAAGGATGTCGTCTGACTTTATCCCGGTGATTTTTGTATATGCTTCATTGACACTTAACACTCTGCCTTCAGCATCGGTTATAAACAGACTGTCCAAGGATTTTTTCAGAATCGTACTAAGCTGTTCATTGGCTTGCAGGGCATCGTTCAAAATCCTGTTCATACCTTCAAGGTTGCTAATATCCTGAACAATCGCCACCGCACCTTTGATTTTATTTTTCTTGTCCAGGATCGGAGTACGATTGGATAGCAGGGTTTTACCCTTATACTCGAACTTGCGGTTGTCTTCCACTGAACCGAATTGAAGGATTTCCAGCAATGGACCGTCTGGAAAAACATCTTGATAGGGTTTGCCGATGATTTCATTACGATCCATTGCAAATATTTGCTCAGCAGATTTATTGAATATACGGACTCTTTTTTGCTCATCTATACTGACGATCCCGTTATAGACGGAGTCCAGCAACAGCAGTAGTTCTTCCATTGTCGGCTGACTGATTTGATTGTTTGCTTGATATTTTTGATTCATGCTTTTTTTCCTTTGATTTATTCATTACAATATAATTCATATAAATCCAGCTATACTATTAAGGATAACATAGGGAATACCCGATGTAAAAACGCTGAATATTTTATCCGGGTTGATATGCAATGGTATGAGAGGGGATTCGCTTGTGGAATATTTGATTACTTTTTTAGAGGGCATTATCACTTTTATATCCCCCTGTTTGCTGCCCATGCTGCCAATTTATATCTCTTATTTCGCGGTGCAAAATGATTCGAACAACAGATATGCGGCACTTGGCAATGCGGTCGGCTTTGTTCTTGGATTTACGCTGGTCTTTACGACAATGGGTGCCTTTGCCGGTACGATCGGGGGATTTTTGCAGGAATACAGCAAGGTTGTCAACCTGATTGCCGGAGGTATCGTTCTGCTTTTCGGCCTGAACTTTATGGAGATTATCAATATCCCGTTGCTGAATGCAACCCGCCAGGTCGAAACCAAAACCTTGAACCTAGGGTTTTTTACGGCCATGTTGTTCGGTATTGTATTTTCCATTAGCTGGACTCCGTGCGTAGGTGCTTTTTTGGGTTCGGCGCTTATGTTGGCAGCTTCCAGCGGAGAGAGCCTCAAAGGTATCCTAATGCTGTTGTGTTTTTCCCTGGGGCTTGGTATTCCCTTTATTGCCAGTGCCATCCTGATCGATAACTTGATGTCAGTATTTGCGTTTATCAAACGCAACTACCGAACCATCAATATGCTTTCCGGATCATTGCTGGTGGTGGTGGGGATCATGATGATGACTGGTTGGTGGGGGAGCTGGCTGGCAGCCCTTACATTTTAAGAGGAGGTGTTGGGATTGAATCCCCGGATTAAAAATTATCTCTATTTTACAATTTTTATCACGTTTCTTGTGCTGGCTTATCAACTATATACTGATTTATCAGCCGATTACAAGAACCCTGACAGCCAACTGCAGGATAAGGTGAACTTGCCGCCGAACGAGTCCACAGATTTGGCAGCTCCGGATTTCACAATATTTGACCAGCAAGGGCGGGAGGTGAAACTGTCGGACTTTAGAGGCCAACCGGTGGTTTTAAATTTTTGGGCTTCCTGGTGTCCGCCTTGCAGAAAAGAAATGCCACATTTCAATGAAGTCTACCAGGAAAGCAGAGAGCAAGTGGTTTTCCTGATGGTTGATCTGATTGACGGAACCCGAGAAACCGAGAGCAAAGGAAAGGCGTTTGTAAGAGAACAAAATTTTTCCTTTCCAATCTATTTTGACAGCCAGCTTTCAGCTGCGCAAGCTTTCGGAGTCGGGCCTATTCCCATTACATTTCTGATTAATGCAGAGGGCAATGTTGTGCAAGTATATCAGGGGGCCATCGACAAGGACGCCTTGTATTCAGGCATCCGTTTGATTACGAAATAACGAATATAATCCAACCGTCACCCATTTGCCTCCGTTGCAATAGAATGTAACAAGTTGAGGGGAGGTGAACAAGGTGACCTCTAACTACGTCAGGTACAGTAAAAACGAACAAAGAATTCGTTCTCAGTCTGACTGTTCAGGCCATGTCAAGCCGATATCGGACAGGGAACAGGTGTCTGCGAATCTCCCCGGTACCTGTTCCAGATTGGCTTATCAAAGGGCAACCGTCAATGTGCCGGTTTGTGTGAAACCATTTACCTTGCTTGGATCTGCCAATACGTATTGCTGCGACGAACCGCTCATCACCGATCTGCACTGCCATCCGCATGGCCACAAACAAATATGCTGTTTTACCGTCAGTCAGGAGATTTGTGTGGAAATTCCTGTTCATTTTGGAGCCCGGGTCTGTGCAGGCGAGTCCTGGGTGGAATGCCACGAAAGCTCAGCCGAATCGTGCGCAGACTGTGACACCAAATAACAATAATCACCATAAGATGTATTATTGAAAGGAGGTGTTATCATGCCTTGTTGTCAGGATTCCCAGGCGGAATGCAACAACCGCATCGACTACAGTAATATTATCATCGGAGGAGAAAGAATACTGCCCTTCGTGTTTGAACTGGATTTGGATTTGTCAGTTTTGAACCCTCCTGCCGGAGAAAACCAACGTTTTTGTTACCGAGTTACCGGGGTAGGAGAGAACATTTCCACTTATGTCAGTTTGAGTCACTGGGTGTTGTCTTTATGTCCCAGTATTACCCTGGAGCAAATCGCCAACGTTTCCGTTACCATCGGTGATGAACAGCAAACGGTTATTATCGGCGAAAATGTTGCACTCTTTCTTCCTCCAGACACTGACCCGACAACCGGTTGTCCCGGGCTAAAGTTTGATTTTGCCATCAATAAGGTTCTGGATGATGAAAACAGTACCGGTTTGTTCTGTTTTGAATTGACCACCCCTTATCCCGTAGGATCAGTAAATGTTTGTGTAAAGGGAGGTCAGGTTTCATCTGCTGCCCTGGCTATTTGCGGACCGGTTTGTACGGACGAAGATCTGTGCCGGGTCACGGCTTCCCAGTTGGTCAATGTTTGTGTTCCGGTAACCATCAGACCGTATGCTTTCACCGGTCCTGCTCGTACCATTTGCTGTGGGGTACCTACTGTCGGCGACATGCCTTGCGGCGGTGTAGTCAATGGAACTTGCACTTTTTATGTATCGCAGCAAATTTGTGTAGAAGTACCGATAAACTTTGGCTCATCAACAACTCCCGGTGAAACTTATGTAGATTGCGGATCTGCTTCGGCCGGCGAATGTGTATGCCCTCCAGTGAACAATGATTAAGAAAAAAGATCTGTATGCCCCCAGACATTCTTAAATAATCTGAACCGATAAAAATACCGGGACTGCAACCCCGGTATTTTTTCGTCTGTCTGTCCGTTACACACCTATGAAAAAAACGAATGATTAAACAATTAATTTATCCTTCCATTAATTGTTTCTGCAAACATTGTATGCAATTCACCTTTTGCCAATAGTTCATTATTAGGCTGATTGTCAGATGATAAGGTGGAAAGCTTTTCATTTAGTTTTTGGAACATCGCCACTTGATAAACTTTTGTGACACATCAAGACACATTTGAATACAATACATTAGATTTCTTAAAAAGGAGGGTTGAATATGGACAATTGTTGTCAGGGTAATTATCAGGATCATTGTCATGACGATTGTCATCATCATGGTCATTTTCCATTTCCTTTTCCTGGCTTAAAAAGGCCCTATGTTCTCGTTGCATCGATTCCCCGTAACAGACAAATCGGTGTTTCACCGAAAACTAAAGCGATCAAACTTGTTTTTGCCAAAGACTATACCACCCGGGGTCTGGTAGATGTGGATTACACGATCGATATGTGGCAGGGATGGAAACAAATTCCCATTACGATTCGAAGGACCATTGACAAGAAAACCGGCCGGCGAGTATGGCTGGTGATTCCCCTGGTTCCCCTGAAGGGCGGCGTAACTTACAAAATACGAATTAAATCAGTGCTGATCTTCTGCGATGGGACGAAAGTTTCCAAATGCAAACTGATTGTTTTTACTACGGGGTGCAGATAAACCATTCAATCAATCAAAATGCTTCGCAACCGCCGATCGTTTTTCGATCGGCGGTTGTGAATTATGCATTGATTATCTCAACAATTTTCGAGATAATTGATGAGGATGAAAACGGATACGGCCAGCGACGAATTTGTATGGCAAGAAGGCTGCCGACCCAGCTAATGGTGCCTCATCATTTTGACAGCAGACAAGCCCGTCAGCTAAGGCGATGCAACCGTCCCGACCTATTTCCGTTGGTAGTACAGTAGTATATTAAGGAGGAATGACCCGAGATGCCCATAACCGAAATTCTAGCCCACAATGCCATGCAGTACGGAGAAGAGATCAGTATCATTGAAATCAATCCCGAGTTACAGGAAAAGCATGAATTCAACTGGCGCGAGCTGGAACTGATGGAGCCCAATCCCATCGCTGAATTCAGACGGGAAATGACCTGGCGCGAATTTGATGATCGTGCCAATCAATTCGCCAATTTATTGTTGCACCGGGGGATTCAAAAAGGCGATCAGGTGGCCATTCTGATGATGAATTGTCTGGAATGGCTGCCCATTTACTTCGGCATCCTGAAAACCGGTGCCATCGCTGTTCCTTTAAATTACCGATATACCGCAGACGAAATCAAATATTGCCTGGATCTTTCCGAAGCCGATGCGGTAATCTTTGGATTTGAATTTATTGAACGCATGGAAACCATTATCGATATTATCCCCAATGTCAAGCTGCGCTTTTATGTCGGCGATAATTGTCCGACTTTTGCGGAAAGCTATGATCATCTGGCGACCGCTTGCTCAATAGAAGCTCCGGCGATCGTCTTGACCGATGAAGATGATGCGGCTATCTATTTTTCGTCCGGGACCACCGGATTTCCGAAAGCTATTTTGCATAATCATACCAGTCTGATATCGTCCTGCCGGACGGAACAGAACCATCATGGCCAGAACCGGGATGATAATTTCCTTTTGATTCCGCCGCTTTATCATACCGGTGCGAAAATGCATTGGTTCGGCAGCCTGCTGGCCGGCAGCAAAGCTGTTTTGCTGCGTGGGGTTAAACCCAATTGGATCTTGAAAGCCGTTTCCGATGAACAGGTCACGATAGTTTGGCTTCTCGTTCCTTGGGCCCAGGATATTCTGGATGCCATTGACCGAGGAGAGATTAAACCGGAAGATTATCAACTGGATCAGTGGCGGTTAATGCACATCGGCGCCCAGCCGGTTCCTCCCAGTCTAATTCGTCGCTGGAAGGAACATTTTCCCCATCACCAATATGACACCAACTATGGTTTGAGCGAATCCATCGGCCCCGGCTGTGTACATTTGGGGGTGGAAAATATCCACAAAGTTGGGGCGATTGGAATTCCCGGCTACCAATGGGAAGTGATGGTTGTGGATGAAGCGCATCAACCGGTTGCCCAAGGGCAGGTAGGCGAACTGGCGGTCAAAGGACCGGGCTTGATGACCTGTTACTACAATGACCCTGAAGCGACTGACGCGGTACTCAAAGATGGTTGGCTGTTTACCGGTGATATGGCCCGTATGGATGAAGACGGTTTTATCTATCTGGTGGATCGTAAAAAGGATGTTATCATCAGCGGCGGCGAAAACATTTATCCGGTGCAAATCGAAGACTTTTTGCGCAGCCATCAGGCCATCAAAGATACCGCAGTGATTGGTATTCCGGATCAACGACTGGGAGAGATCGCTGCAGCAATCATTGAATTAAAACCGGGTTGTGTTGTTTCAGAAGAGGAGATTCAGGAATTTTGCAAAGCGTTGCCGCGCTATAAACGGCCCCGCAAAGTGATCTTCGATGAGGTTCCGCGCAACCCTACCGGAAAGATTGAGAAGCCACGCTTGCGTGAGATCTATCGGGTAAACAATATCGTCGAAGTACAGACAAATAATTAAACATATAATAATAACCGATATTCATGAACCTTGAATATCGGTTATTATATATTTATCAACGCAGTCGGCTTAAACGAGTCATAAACAAAACAGAAAGGACGTGCATCATGATTTCCAAACAAATGCAAGCCCAAGTGGAAAG
>DAOTHZ010000023.1:14287-27852 GCA_035447945.1 Syntrophomonas sp. | reverse complement strand
TGCCGGTGCAAATATTCAATGGGATCTTCCAGGGTCAGGATGTTTAAATTTTTATGTTGATTCATGTAATCGACCATGGCCGCCAGGGTGGTTGATTTGCCGCTGCCGGTGACGCCGGTGACCAAAATCAGGCCCTTTTCCTTTTGCGCCAGTTCGCTGATCGCCGGCGGCAGCCCCAACGTCTCCAAACGCGGCACATGCATCGGGATCAGACGGATGGCACAGGCCCAGGAACCCCGCTGTATAAAGGTATTGACACGGAATCTCCCCACTCCGGGCATGGAATTGGAAAAATCGACCTGCCCGGTTTCCTGCAGGGTTGGCAGGATTTTTTCATTGGGGAACAATTCCGTGGCCAGGCGGATGGTATCCTCGCCGTCCAGCACCTTGTCTTCCGGCAACGAGAACAGCTTGCCGTTGACCCGGTAGATAGGCGGGCGAAAAACCGTCAAATGGATATCGGAAGCACCCAATTCGACGCCATTTTTTACAATATCCATGATGTTTTGATTGGTTTGCATGCGTTATTTTCCTTCCAGTAAAACGACTTTCATGACTTCCTCCAGGGAGGTTTTTCCCTGTCGGGCCTTCTCCAAGCCATCGTCGCGCAGGGTGATCATGCCTTCCTTGATGGCGGCGACAGCGATTTCATCCTCGGAGTTCTCACCCTTGTTGATCAGCTGGCGAACTTTGGGTCCCACCACCATTACCTCATGCAGGGCAATGCGGCCTTGATAGCCCAGCTGGCGGCACATGTTGCAGCCCACCGAGCGATAGAAGGTTTGCCCGCTTTCTTCCGGCATCCCGAGTTTGCAGGCGGTCTCCTCCTCCAATATGTATTTCTGTTTGCAATTGGGACACAACTGCCGGACCAGACGCTGGGAAACAATCCCGCTCAGGGAACTGGACAAGAGAAAATCCTCGATGCCCATGTCTTCTATGCGGGCGATGGTGCCGGCGGCACTGTTGGTATGCAGGGTGGATAAAACCAGATGTCCGGTCAGCGCCGCCTGGACTGCCAGTTGGGCGGTTTCCTGGTCTCTGATCTCACCGACCATGATGATATCCGGGTCCTGGCGCAGGATGGAGCGCAACCCGCTGGCGAAGGTCAAGCCGGCACGGGGATTGGTCTGCACCTGATTAATGCCGGCCAGGGTATATTCAATCGGATCTTCCAGGGTGATGATATTTTTATCGACGGAGTTGACTTCTCCCAGCACCGAATAGAGGGTGGTGGTTTTGCCGGAACCGGTAGGGCCCGTAACCAGGAGCATGCCATGCGGCCGTCGCGACAAGGACAGGAGATATTCTTTATTGCGCTGACTGAGTCCTAACTGGTCCACCCGGGTCAGGGCATTGTTGCGGTCCAGGATACGCATAACGGCTTTTTCTCCCAGTGCGGTAGGCAGGGTGGAAACCCGGAAATCCACTTCGCGGCCATCCACCACCATGCGGAAACGTCCGTCCTGGGGGATTCTTTTTTCGGCGATATCCATATTGGCCATGATTTTGATACGCGACAGCACTGCTGCCTGACTGAGCTGGGGGAGGGTCAGCACCTCATAAAGCTCCCCGTCCACCCGGAAACGCACCCGCAGATCCTTGGCCTGCGGTTCAATATGGACGTCACTGCAGCGCCCCTGCACGGCCTGTACCATGATGGAGTTGACCATGCGGATGATGGGGGCGTCTTCATCCAGTTTCATGTTTTGCAGTTCTTTGAGCCGCATGGCACTGGCCTTGTCGTCCAGGCCCAATTCGTTGACGATATTCTCCATGCCGGGGTCCAGACGAAACGCCAGGTATTGGCGGATGGCGGTATCCATGTCACGCTCACTGGCCAGCACCGGCACCACATCCATATTGGTGGCCAGTCGAACATCATCGATGGCCTGCTGGTTCAGGGGATCGGCCATGGCCAGGGTCAAAATGTTTTTACGTCGGGCAATGGGGAGGACCTGATGCAGCCTGATCAACTGCGGCGGCAGAAGTTTGACCGCTTCCGGGTCGATGTCCATCTTGCTGAGCTGCACCTGCGGGATGCCCAGCGAAAACTCCAGCGTTTCCAACAGCTGCTGTTCGGTGAGAAGACCTTTTCTCAACATAATGTTACCGAATTTATCACCGGTCTTCTGCTGTTCTTCGAGCACGCTTTGTTGCTGCTCCTGGGTGATCAGGCCCATATCTACGAGTATCTCACCAATCATCTTGCGTTTTGACATATCAGTTACCGCCTTTTTGCCAAATAAACTGTGGGCTCGCCTGCTTCATGTGCTTAATCATTCGCTTCCTTTTTTCGATTTCCTCTATTGGGGTCGGTTCAATGCGTTCTGATAATTGTCGCCGCCTGGGTCAGATACTTCTTTTATCTTTTGCAAGATTTCCCGGATGATGAACTCCAGCTCTTTGTCGCTGGTATTGACGCGGATATCAGCACAATCGTAATATGGAGCTCTGACCGCCAACAGTTTTTCGATGTCCGCAACATTGGAGGCTCCTTTGAGCAAAGGGCGGGTCCCTTTTTTGCGGTTTACCCGGGTCCAGATATCTTCTGCGCTGGCCTCTAACAATATTATAATACTATTTTGACGAAATATGGCAATATTCTCAGGATTCAGCACAGCGCCCCCGCCGGTGGCGATAATCAGGCCTTCCCGCGCGGACAGTTTCCTGGCCATCAGGGTTTCTTCCGAGCGAAAGCGGCGTTCTCCATAGCGCCGAAAGATTTCGCTGACCGACATGCCGTTCAGGGTTTCAATTTCTCGATCCATGTCGATGAATTCTGCGTTCAATTTGGATGCCAGCCGCACCCCTATCGAACTTTTACCAGTCCCCATGAAGCCAATTAAAACGATATTTTTTCGCATAGCCACACCTTTCGAATTTCTCCAACGGGTATCTGTTTTGCTCCGGCTGCAGCATTATTTCTTTTTGATATAGCCGCCCTGAAAAAACTTCGGTTCCATATAGACCACAAAGGCATTCGGGTCACAGGCACAGATTTGATCAGTGATCTTTTGCGCCAGATTGCGTTTGGTGATAATGTTCAAGACCAGTTTGGGCCCCAGTTTGCCTTGCGCCTGCCAACAGGTGACCGGGTAGCCTTCGTCCCGTAATTCATCGACAATATGAGCATTTTCCAGGTCGATGGTGACCTGCAGACCGCGAAACCCGAGCGCCAGTTTTTCTTCGATGATACTGCCCACCAGCACCCCCATGGCAAAACCAGTGCAGAACACCAGCAAGCGCAGGGGATCGTCCAGCGAGCCTACGACCATTCCCAGGGCGACGGTATAGACCATGATTTCAAAGAAACCAATGATGGCCGCCGGCCATTTTTCTCCGCGAATGATCAGAATGGTGCGGATGGTACCCAAGGAAACATCAATGATTCTGGCAAAGAAAATAAACAGCAATTGCAATATCATCATCTTTTTCTATCTCCCATCTTACCAGCTTTCCGGCGGCGTGTCAGAGACTCTGATGCGTCCGGTCGTGTTGAGTACGATTACATATTTGTATTTTTGGTCGGCTTTCAGCGTGACCGTTCCCCCTTGCACGGCGCGGCCGTTGGGCATGAATATGCAGGCCGGCTGATTCTTGAAGCGGGAGTTAAATGGTTTGGTGCCGGCAAATTTCACACCCGGGCTGAGTGGGTAACTGGCTCTGCCGACAGATTGATAACGGGGACGCTGGCTGTCGTTCACGTAGAACACGACCTGCCGGTTGGTTCCGGTGGTGATCGCTTCGGTGCGGGCCATTCGCAAAACCCCGGCCATCTGACGGGCATCGGCGGTGAGTTTAAGCTCGGTCAGCGCCGTACTGAAATGGGGCATGGCCACCGCCATCAATATCGTCAGCAAGGCCAGGCAAAATATAAGTTCAGCCAGCGTAAATCCTTTGTTGTTGTGCATAATAATCTGACACCACTGCTTTCATGTGGGACACCGGGGCCTGACAGCCGGTCAGGATCTCGAGCGACAAGGCGCCCTGGTGTACCAGCATTGACAATCCACTGACGGTCTTGAGTCCCCGAGTTGATGCCAATTGTAAAAAGCGGGTCTGTAATGGGTTATAGATCAGATCATATACAACTGCACTGTCTTTGGCTTGAGCGAAGGTATCAACCGGGCAGCCCTCGATATGAGGAAACATCCCGACCGAACTGCAATTCACGATAAAATCCGCCTGCGCACTGGCGGCGGCAAAATTTTCCCGGTTCATCACCGCCGCCTGGCAGCAACAGCCGGTTTGCTGCGCGATATGGCCGGCCAGATGATGCGCGCGGGCGGGATCGATATCCAGGAAAACAATCTGCTCAATGGGAAACTGGCTGATCGCTCCCGCGATGGCCCGGGCTGCACCGCCGGCCCCGATGAGAACGAACTGTCCCTGCGGGTGCAGGTCTTCTTCCCGCAGACTGCGGATAAACCCTTCCCCGTCGGTATTGAGCCCGAGGAGTTTCCCCCCCTGGTTGTGAATCAGGTTGACTGCCCCGCACAGCCGGGCATCCTCTGACAAGGCATCCAGGTAGGGAATCACGGCTTCCTTGAAAGGAATGGTCACATTCACTCCCCCCATGGACAAAGCACGAATCGCGGCGACCGCCGCCGGCAGGTGTTCCGGTTCGATACAAAACGGCAGATACACATAAGGCAGTCCCAGCCAACGTATCGCACTGTTTTGCATCAGCGGAGACAAGCTGTGTTCCACCGGATTGCCCAGCAAACCCAATAATATGTCGGCTGATTTCTGCACGTTTGCTCCCTGCCTCTCATTTTCACAAGGTCCCGGGTGGGGTGCCTATGCCAAAGATTATTTCATGTTTTGGTGCTTATTTCAAGTTTCTTACAAACCCGGACGACCGTTGTTGGCGAGTTTTGATCGGCGCCGATAACGACGCAAAACAAAAAACTCCATCGCCCGCGATATTTTGGTGCCATAAAACTCCCTGCGCGCCAGGGGTTTGACGAGAATGGTATACAGTCCGGCACGATTGCCGCCCAGGATATCGGTGAAGATTTGATCGCCAATCACCGCTACCGCATCCGGCTGCATCCCCATGATCTCCACCGCCTGCAGGAACGCGCCGCGCATCGGCTTGCGGGCCCGGTGTATGAATGGAATCTCCAGGCGCGCGGCAATCTGCACAATCCGCTGTTCGCCGTTGTTGGACAGGATGCAGGCCTTAAAGCCCCTCTCACGAATGGTGCGAAACCACGCTTCCACTTCGGCGCGCAACTCCTGGCTGTTCCATTCGGTGATGGTATTGTCGAGATCAAGAATAAAGGCACGCACGCCGAGCGCCGCCAGCTCCTCCAGCGGAACATCCAAAAGCGTATCGACATACATGCGTGGATATAGTTTGTTGGTCATCTGTTTACCTCAAAATATTTATTATACTGGGTTCATCTTTTCCCGCAGCATGGCCGCGGCCAGTTCCGGTGCGACCGGGTTGATATAGACCCCGCTGGCAATTTCGACCGCAGCGTTGACCAGCAAACGCGGAGTGACTTCGATATACCAATGATACCCAGGCTGATCGCTGACATCCACCGGCGCAGTATTGATGACCAGATTATACGAAGGATCGGACAGACTTTCAATCATCACATTGCAGAACTTCTTGATGATTTGGGCCAGATCATGAATCTCCTCGTCCTTGATGTCACCGAAATGCGCCCGGTGCTGCTGGGGGATGATCCAGGTTTCATACGGAAAACGCGGGGCATACGGACATAGCAGGATAAAATGCTCGCTCTCGGCCACCAGCCGTTCACCGTGGCGCTCCTGGTCGGCAATGTCACAGAGCAGGCAGCGGCGGTTGGCCTGATAATAGTCGATGACACCTTGATTTTCCGATGGCACGAAGGGCAGGGCCACGATCTGGCTGTGGCTGTGCTCCAGGGAGGCACCGGCGAAAATACCGCGGTTTTTATAAATCTGAATATATTTGATGCGCGGGTCAACGGCCAGAGCGTTGTAGCGATCGCGCAACATTTTAATGATGGTTTCCATGCGTTCAACCGACAGCTGATGAAAATCAACGTTGTGTTCGGGGGTTTCTATAAGGACTTCGTGCTTGCCCAGGCCGTTGTAACGGGAGAAAACGCCAAGGCGGGTCTCCTCCAGTTCACCTTCCAGCTCGAAGGCAGAAAACTTGTTGGGAATCGCCCGCACCTGCCAGCCCTTTGTATTGGGCTCACTCCCCTGCCGGCAGGCTGCGATCTCCGGCGGGGTAAACGGTTCATTGCCCTCACAGAACGGACAAAAACCGCCCGTTGCAGATGACTCCAGCGCCTTTTTGGCGATGGGAAAATCGTTGGGCTTGAGGGCACGATGCTCGGCGACCGACACCCAGTTGTTCTTGACCAGATCCCTTCTGAGTTCAGACATTTTTTCTTCCTCCTTCACCGTGTACTTTAATAATATGTCAAGCGTCCGTATGATTATGCTGGATTGACTTTGCTGCCCCGGAATGCACTTCTACGTCATATCATACCGCAAAATTGGTCATTATAAAAATATCGGTGAAAAATATAAAAAACCACTTGCCAAGCAGCCATTTGCATATTACACTAAATATCAGTTAATGTTGATTAACTTAGTCCACTTTGGAGGATGTACGCATGCAACTGACCCGGCAATGTGAATATGCGCTGCGCACCATGTTGGAACTGGCAGCTCATCCCTACGGAGAACTCTTGTCCACCAAGATTATATCTGAACGGCAGGATATCCCCGAGGATTTTCTCAAAAAGACCATTCATTTATTGGCAGTCAACGGTCTGGTCAGCACCGTGCGCGGCACCCAGGGCGGAGTCCGGCTGGCCCGTCCAGCGCAAGACATCAAGGTGCGCGATGTGGTGGAGGCTATCGAAGGACCGATCGCCATCAATCCTTGTCTGGCAAGCGGTTTTATTTGCCCCAATCAGCCCCGGTGTCGGATTTCTCCGGTGCTGGCCCGGGCGCAGCAGGCTTTTGTGGCTGAGCTGAGCAAAGAATCCATCGCAGATTTGGCCGCTGGTGATTTTGATTCGGCATATGATTCATCATCCGATTTGCCATCGGAAGAATAAATTTTTTGTTCTCTAACTGGATATTTTATGTCCAGTTAATCATAGATCCTATCCTAATTCATAAATTTTTGAGGAGGAGTAAAAATGTTCTGTAATCAATGCGAACAAACCAGTAAAGGCATCGCCTGCACCGTAGTCGGTGTATGCGGAAAGAAACCCGATGTGGCAGCCCTGCAGGATTTACTGCTGTATGCTGCCAAAGGACTCTCCATTTATGCGGCCGAAGCAAGAAAGCATGGCATCGTTGATGGAAAGGTTAACCGTTTTACGATGAAGGTGCTCTTCAGCACCCTCACCAATGTAAACTTTGACCCGGAAAGCTTTGCAGAGATGCTGTCTGAGTGCGTGGCGCTGCGGACCCAACTGCAGGAAAAAATGGCCGCGGCCGGTCACACTCCGGCCAGTACCGATCCGTCCGTCAAATTTGTACCCGCCGGCAGTGTTGCCGAACTGGTCAGCCAGGGACAGGAAATCGGCTTCCTGGTAGATCTCAATGGTGATGCCGATTTGGTTTCTCTGCAGGAATTATTGATTTATGGATTAAAAGGCGTGGCTGCTTATGCCTATCATGCCAGCATTCTGAACCAGGAAGACGATGCTGTTTATGCATTTACCCAGGAAGCACTGGCCCAGATCGGCAATCCAGCTTTGGGATTGAATGACTGGCTGGGTCTGGTCCTGCAATGCGGTGCAATCAACCTGCGCACCATGGAATTGCTGGATGCGGGCAATACCGGTTCCTTTGGTCATCCGGTGCCGACTGAAGTGCCGCTGGGACACAAGGCCGGCAAATGCATTCTGGTCTCCGGCCATGATTTAAAAGATCTGGAAGAATTACTGGAAGTCACCCGGGACAGCGGAATCTATGTCTATACCCACGGAGAAATGCTGCCGGCCCACGGCTATCCGGAACTGAAAAAATATCCTCATCTGTATGGCAACTATGGAACGGCCTGGCAGAATCAAAAAAAGGAATTTGCCAATTTCCCCGGCGCCATCCTGATGACCACCAACTGCATTCAGGAACCGCAGGATACGTACCGGGAAAATATTTTTACCACCGGTCCGGTCGGCTGGCCGGGCGTGCGTTATGTACAAAACGGTGATTTCGCCGCGGTTATCGCCAAAGCCCAGGAAATGCCCGGGTTCAGCAGTGACGAAGATCTCGGCTCGGTTATGGTAGGGTTTGCCCACAACGCGGTGATGAGCGTGGCCGACCAGATCATTGGCGCCGTCAAATCCGGCGACCTCAAGCACATCTTCCTGGTGGGCGGCTGTGACGGCGCCAAGAGCGGACGCAACTATTTTACCGATTTTGTGGAGCAGACTCCTGACAATACGGCCGTTTTGACCCTGGGCTGCGGCAAATATCGTTTCTTTGACAAACAACTGGGTTCCATCGGCGGGATTCCCCGTCTGCTCGATGTCGGACAGTGCAACGACGCCTACTCGGCGGTACAAATCGCGGTCGCTCTGAGCGAAGCTTTTGATTGCGGCGTCAACGACCTGCCGCTGTCCATGGTAATCTCCTGGTATGAGCAAAAGGCCGTGGCGGTATTGCTGACCCTGCTGTACCTGGGCATCAAGGATATTCGCCTGGGGCCGAGCCTGCCTGCGTTCGTCAGCCCCAACGTGCTCGACGTGCTGGTGAAGAACTTTGATTTGAAACCGATTGCCACCCCGGAACAAGATCTGGCCGCCATCCTGGGCTAAAACTAAAACAATTTAACGGAGGTGTCGGACATGGATGAAAAAATTATCGTAGGTGCTGACAAGGAGATTTTGCCACAGGTGGCAAATTCGGCCGCCAGTGTGGAATACCAGAAGGATGCGGTGGTCAGCAAAACGCTGATCAATAAATCTGCCGGTACGGTCACCTTGTTTGCCTTTGATCAGGGGCAGGGCCTGAGTGAACACACGGCGCCCTTTGATGCCATGGTTTACCTGCTGGACGGGGAAGCCGAGATCATCATCTCCGGCCATCCCTACATTGTCAAACAGGGTGAGAGCATTATTATGCCGGCGCATCATCCGCATGCTCTGAAGGCAGTCCAACCCTTTAAAATGATGTTGATCATGATCAAGTCTTAAACGGCCGGCGGGCCGGCAGCGGGCCCCGTCAATCGAAATTCCCCGACTGACCGGTGAATTTGCTGCGCTGAAAGGAGGAATCATCATGGCCTTGCGGACCATTGTCAAAATTGATGAAGAACTGTGCAACGGCTGCGGCGTCTGCATCAGTCCCTGTGCAGAAGGCGCCCTGGCGCTGATTAACGGCAAAGCCAGGGTAATCAAGGAAGAGCTTTGTGACGGAGCCGGTTTCTGTCTGGGCGTCTGTCCGACCGGCGCCTTGTCACTGGAACAACGGGAAGCACCTGATTTTTCGGAAGAGGCGGTCCACGCCCACAAGCAAGGAATTAAAATCAATTATATCCCCCAGGAATGCAGTTTCTGCGGTATTTCCGAGGATGATGCCTATGTCATGGCAGTAAAACACAAAGGCCAGGCACTTTGGGTCTGTACCCGCTGTCTGCCCCGCTTGATCCACGGCTAATTTCCGCTTTACGCCCGGGAGGCAGCGGCGACGGTCTCAGTGCAGTCACCGTTCTTCTCCCGGGCTTTGGTTTTTCTCCAAACAGAAGGCGTTCTCCCTCAGCCTTGACAGCTGATTTCTTTCATAAGCTTGTTGACCGCGCGTTTTTCGATCCTGGAAACGTAAGAACGCGAGATGCCCAACTTTTTGGCGATATCCCGCTGGGTCTCCTTAAGCCCGCTGAAGACGCCGTAACGCATCTCGATAACCTGGCGCTCGCGCCGGTTCAGCACCCCCAGATTGTTTTTTACTTTTTCTTCCTGCATACGGATATCAATCTGTTCAATAATTTCGCTGTCGCTGGTCAGGATATCAATCAGCGAGATTTCATTGCCTTCCTTGTCATAACCGATGGGATCATAGATGGAGATTTCCTGTTTCAGTTTCTTGATATTGCGCAAATGCATCAGCACTTCGTTTTCAATGCAGCGCGCCGCATAGGTGGCCAGTCTGACCCCGCGTTCATGGTTGTAGGTTTTAATCGCCTTGATCAGTCCGATAATTCCGATGGAAATCAGATCTTCCAGTTCTTCGCCGCTGCTCTCGTATTTGCGCACCACATGCGCCACCAGCCGCAGATTGTGTTCGATCAGTTTGTTGCGCGCTTCTTCACTGCCGTTTTGCAATTCATCCAGATAACGCTTTTCTTCCTCGGCATCCAATGGCTGGGGAAACACCTGATTGTTCAGATAGCCAAACAGGAGCAGACTGCCCTTGACAACCGCCGCAATAGCCAATGCCCAGTATAAAACGGACACAATCCCACCTCCATATATTTTGAGCGCTTTATACTATATGAAATTGGTCGAAAAAAAGTGCCACTTTGATGGAGGTAATTTTTTCTGTTACGCCGTGTTACACTGGGACGTTCTTTCTGTAACAGGATTAATTTAAAGCTGTTACACTAAGAACGTCCTGGTGTAACGTCCTTGACAAAATGGTGATGTTCGGACATCATAATGTAAATAAAGATAATATTTGTGTTCAAAACAGTTTGATAGTAAGGAGTTAAAAATGCAGGACTTTACAACCTTTATCTGTTACCGTTTAAAATCAACCATGAAACGGGTTGAAAAACATATTGGCTCGACGCTGGAAAATTACGGAGTTACCATGGCGCAGTCATTTATTCTTTTTTCCTTGCTGGAAAAAGACGGCTGCACGTTGACCGAGATCGGCAATCGTGCCCAAATTGACAACTCTTCTTTGACTACCATGGTTGACAAACTGGAAAAGGAAGGTCTGGTGGAGCGTCGTTTGTTCGCTCAGGATCGCCGGGTGGTCAATCTCTATCTGACCGAAAAAGGCCGCGAGTTGGGCAAAAAGGTATATGATTCGGGCGCGGCGATGAATGCCGAGCTGCGCACTTTATTGAACAGCGGCGAGGAAGACTTCTATTCCAATCTGGAAGGCATATCCAGGATTCTTGATCAAAAGAAGGATTAAGCGGCGGATTTTCATGGTTAAGGAAGTTGAGGCCATGACCCAACCGGATTTCAAAGTGGTATTCTGGGGAGTGCGAGGTTCCATACCGGTTCCGGGGATGCAAACAGTCAGGTATGGAGGCAATACTTCCTGCGTCCAGATCCAAATTGGTTCGCGCCTGCTTATCATGGATGCCGGCACCGGCATTCACAAACTGGGGCAGGCGCTGCTGCAGGCAAACCAGCCGATTAACGGTGATATTTTCATCAGTCACACCCACTGGGATCACATCCAGGGGTTCCCCTTTTTTGCCCCGGCTTTCATCAAAGGCAATGCTTTCAATCTTTACGGCCAGACCAAAGTCAATCTGAACTTTGGTGATTTGATGCGCGGACAAATGATGTACGAGCATTTTCCGGTCAGTCTGGAACAGATGGGCGCTACCATCACGATGAATGAATTGATCAGCGGCATGACCTTGGATCTGGAGGACGGAATTCAAGTCAGGACCCTGGAAAGCAATCATCCCGGCGGCTGCCTTTGCTACCGGGTGGATCACGCCGGACGCAGCTGCTGTTATATGACGGACATGGAACACAGTCCGCAAATGGACCCAGCCATGATTGCGTTTGCCGCCCAGGCAGATGTACTGATTTATGATGCCAATTTTACCGACGATGAGTATAACGGTGTCGGCGGCCTTCCTTCCCGGGTTGGCTGGGGGCATTCGACCTGGCAGGCGGGCATTAAGCTCCTGGAAGCGGCCCGTGCCAGGCAACTCATCCTTTTTCACCACTCCAATTTCCACGACGATGATGACATGGACCGTATCGAGCAGGACGCGCGCCGGCAGTATGCCCAGGTGACGGCCGCCCGTGAAGGCATGGTGATCTCCCTGTGAAACAAACCAACACCGATATCCTCCATCAGATCGAAGAAATCTTGAACATTGGCATTGCCTTGTCAATGGAAAAGGATCATGACCGCCTGCTGGAAATGATTGTTTATGAAGCGCGCCGCATCACCAATGCAGATGGGGGTACGCTCTATCTGCGGGATGGCGATTTGCTGGTCTTTAAAATCATTCAAAACCAAACACTGCATACCTTTAAAGGGGGCAAAGGCGAGCCGATTGATCTGCCGCCGGTGCCGATGCGCCTGGAAAACGTTTCTGCCTATGCAGCACTGCGCAATGAGCGAATTAACATCCCCGATGTGTATGCCGCGGCGGGATTTGATTTTTCCGGCCCGAAAAACTATGACCAAATTACCGGCTACCGTACGGTCTCGATGCTGGTGACTCCTTTGGAGAATCATGAAGGCGAGGTCATCGGCGTACTGCAGTTGATTAACGCGCTGGACGAAAACAATCAGCCCATCCCCTTCTCCCCGGTTTACGAGAAAGTCATCTCCTCTCTGGCTTCGCAGGCTGCGATTTCGCTGACCAACCAGCAGTTAATCGCGGACATTGAGCAATTGTTCAATTCTTTTGTCGAAGTCATGGCCACGGCGATTGACTCCCGCACGCCTTATAATGCGAATCATACCCGCCGGGTGGCACTCCTGAGCGGTGCCCTGGCCGCTGTGATTGAAGCAGAAACAGAAGGCTGCTGGGCAGAGGTGGTTTTTGACGAGACCCGCACCAAACAACTCCTGATGTCGGCCTGGCTGCATGACATTGGCAAAATTGCCACGCCGCTTGAAGTCATGAATAAATGCTCGCGCATTGAACGCCGGCTGGAACTGATCCTGCAGCGTCTGGACTACATTTGGCAAAAAACGCACAGCGAATATCTGGAGAAAAAACTGGAACTGACAAGCGCAGGAGAAGCCAGTGAAGTACAGCTGAAGGCTTTGGAAGACGCCTGGGCCGAACAGCAAGAGGTGATTGCGCAAAGCCGCGCTTTAATCATTCGTGCTGATGACCCGGCGACTTTCGTTGATGATGCGATTCAACAGGAGCTGCAGCAAATTGGCGCGCGCCGCTATGCTGATCCAGCCGGCCAGGAACAGCCCTGGCTTACGCAGGATGAACTCATCCATCTGTCGGTGACCAAAGGAACCCTGACCGATGAGGAAAGAATCGTTATGGAAGACCATGTGCAGGTGACGCGGCGGATGCTGGATAAAATCCCTTTTACCACCAAACTCAAGGATGTGCCGTTTTTTGCCGGCATTCATCACGAGCATCTGGACGGCAAGGGCTATCCACTCGGGCTGAAAGGCGAAGAAATTCCGCTGGAGGGAAGAATCCTTGCATTAACGGACGTGTTTGATGCCTTGACTGCCGCCGATCGCCCCTATAAAAAAGCGCTGTCGATTGGACAATCGTTAAAAATACTGGGCTTTATGGTCAAAGATGGGGAGTTGGACGGTGATTTGCTGGACCTTTTTGTGAAACATCGGGTGTGGGAAATGATTGCCTCTGATGAAGCCTGATCGCTCTGCCGGCATGCTCAGGGGTTTAT
>DAOTHZ010000023.1:0-14187 GCA_035447945.1 Syntrophomonas sp. | reverse complement strand
AAATGATTGCCTCTGATGAAGCCTGATCGCTCTGCCGGCATGCTCAGGGGTTTATATCTTGGCAGCCGGCGGCGTTGGCACGGAAGCTCTCTCCCGGCACGCTCAGGGGTTTATGGCCAGCAACTCCCGGGCAATTTCTTTAAAAACCGGTGCACAATTTTCAGCCCCTGATTTTCCTTCCTCTGCCAGCACCACAATCACCCAGCGCGGTGCATCGGCCGGCAGATACCCGGCAAACCAGGTATTCAGGACTTCCTCTCCATTTTCCTTGATTCTGCCGGTTTGACTGGTAGCTGTTTTGCCGGCTACTGCGACTTCGTCCAGACGAGCGGCCTGACCGGTGCCATCAGTGACCACCCCTGCCAACATGGACTGTATTTTTTGGGCCGTAGCCACCCGGATGACTTGCTCCCCGGGGACCGTATCCAACTGCCTCATCTGTCCGGACCCGTCCAACGTATATTTGACCAGCTGCGGCGGCGACCAGCAGCCATCATCGGCGATGGTGGCCAGCAAAGAAGCGATTTGCACGGGGGTCAGCATCACGCCCCTCTGCCCCAGGCAGGCGTTGGCCATGGCCGGATCACCGGGGTCAATGCTGACATAACTGTCTTTTTGCTGCCCGGGCAGACCGCTTAGCTCGGGGTTGGTTAAATGCAATTGGTCAACATACTGCAATAAGCGGTTTTTCCCCAAACGCAGACCCAGCTGAATAAACGTGGGATTGCAGGAGCCGGCAAAGGCCTGTTCAAAGCTTACTTCCCCATGTCCTTCCTCTTTCCAGCAAGGAATGGCCAAATCCTGGTTAAAAACGTATTGGCCGCTGCAACGAAATGTTTCTCCCTGCCGGACCAGATTCTCTTCCACCAGGGCAGTGCTGACCACGATTTTAAACACGGAACCCGGATAATAGCTGCTCAACGTCCGATTCAGCAGAGGACTGCGCAGATCAGCCAAATACTCTTGCACCCGGTACTGGTTGTAGGTCGGGCGGCTGGCCATGGCCAGGATCTCTTTGCTGTGCACCTCCATGACCACGACCGCACCGCGCGCAATTCTCTGGTCCATAATGTTTTCCACCGCTTGCTGGACACGCGCGTCAATGGTTAAACCCAAAGCATTGGTGGCCTTGTCTGTGCTTCTGACTTTTACATTGATCCCGGGGATGGCCTGTCCCCGGCCGTCCTGCTGCAAAAGGATTTCCTGCGTGGCTACACCCCCCTGCAAAAGTTCATCATAATTCTTTTCCAGCCCTGCCTGTCCTTCTCCGCCGGCACTGACATAGCCGATGACATGGGCCAGCAATCCATCCTGACGGTAACGTTTCCATTGGGGAACGATTTCCAGCGCCGGATGGGGCGTGGCCTGCAGTTGCCTGATTTCCTCCTGGCTGAGCTCCTCATGCAACTTGACCAAAAGCTTTTTTTGCACAGTCGCTCTGACCAGCCGTTCATAGAATTCCGCTGCATCGCTGCCCTGCAAACGTGTGCCCAGCCATTTTGCCAATTCGCGGCAACCTGCTGCCCGTGACCCGTCGCGCACGGGGATGGCCTGTATACGGCAATAAAGGCTGGAGAAACCCGTATTCCGGGTCAGGGATTGTTGATTGCGATCCAGGATCTCGCCGCGCGGAAACTCACGCAGGGCTATCGATTGGCTGCGCATCTTGATAACTTGAGCGGTCAGGGTTTGTCCCTGGATGATCTGGCAGAAAAACAGTTTGCCCAGCAGCAAGCCAAAAACAACGAGGAAAAATCCCATCATGAAATGGATTCTCTTAAGCAAGCCGCCGCCTCCCGTTCAACACACAGATGGATTTCGTTTACTTTAGCTTGGGCAGAAAGCGGCCGGCTTATACCCGCAGAAAAGCACCCGGCAGCTGCGTCGGGATGGGTTGGGCAAGTCTGGGCAGGCTTGGTTTATTCTGGTTTGGTGGAAAACAATTCGAGGGGAAAAGGAAGATGGGCCAGGACTTCCTGCAATTCCGGCAGGCAGTCGACGGTTGAACGGATTACGACCAGTCCCCGGGCCTGGTCAAGCGTGGAAACGATTCCCAGATGATCATAGGCTTCAATCAGTTTGGTCAGCATATCAATTTTTTCCGGCTGCAGCCGGGCATAGATCTGGTCCTGCATCAACGGGCCACCCTTCGCAAGATGGAACCAGCTTCAATTTCGCGGGAAAAAGGCAAATAGACCGATTGTTTGGCGTGACGGGCACGGTCAAGGGGATTGCCTTCCTGGTCATATAAGGCCTCCAGCACCAGATCCAGAATCTGTCCATCGGTGGACATGAGCTGCAAATCCTCTCCCGGGCCGAAATTGGCACGCTGCTCGATGATTATTCTGCCGCGGTCCTGATCGTAACCTCTGACAATCCCACAGAATTCCGCCCGCGGCTGCGGAGAAATGTGGGCGATGTCCTGCAGGGCAGAGACTTCGCCGGCAATAAAACCGTCGGTAAAGGGTCTTGTGGCGACCCTCTGCAATTCTTCCATCCAGCTGTGCAGCTGGGCCTGGCTGAATTGTTCAGCGCCTTGCCGGCAGGCATCCAGGGCCTGGCGGTAAACCTGTGCCACCACGGCTACATAGAGGGCACTCTTCATGCGGCCTTCAATCTTGAACGAATCAATCCCGGCCTGCACCAACTGCGGAATGTACGGGAGCAGGCACAGATCACGGGAGTTCAGGATGTAACTGCCGCGCTCATCTTCTTCAATGGGATAATATTCCTCTGGTCGTTTTTCTTCCACCAGACGATACTGGTAGCGGCAGGGATGGGCACATTCCCCGGCGTTGGCACTGCGTCCGGTCATATAATGGGACAGCAGACAGCGCCCGGAATAGGACACGCACATGGCCCCATGCACAAAAATTTCCAGTTCCACATCCACTTTGGCTTTGATGGTCCGGATCTCTTGCAGCGATAATTCCCGCGCCAGCACCAGCCGGCTGGCTCCCCATTCTTTGTAAACAGCGGCCGCCTCATAGTTGGTAATATTGGCCTGGGTGCTTACGGTAATGGGAATGCGGGGAGCATATGTGCGGGCCATTTTCATAATGCCGGGATCAGCAACAATCAATCCGTCCACCCCCATATCCGCCAGGGATTCCAGATAGGCCGGCAGATTTTTCAAATCCCGGTTATGGGCCAGAATATTAACGGTTACATAGAGTTTTTTACCTTTGGCATGCAACAGCGCCAGGCCCGCATTCATTTCCGCCTGGTTTAGGTTGCCGGCGGCTGCCCGCAGGCTGTATTCCTTGCCGCCCGCATAGACCGCATCAGCACCAAAGTGCAGCGCTGTTTTTAATTTGTCCAGATCCCCTGCCGGCAGGAGCAGTTCGGGTTGTTTCATGGTTGCATTTCCTTTATTACTGAGCTTATTCGCGCAAGTCAAGAACCGTCCCCAACTTGCGCAAGTTGGGGACGGTTCTTGACTTGCGCAATGGTGGGTTGATTTACTGGGAATACTTGCGAATGGCCGCCTGATGTTCGGCGAATGTCCTGGAGAATTGGTGGCTGCCATCTCCCCGGGAGACATAGTAAAAATAGTTGTTATTCTCCGGCTGCAGGGCTGCCGCAATCGAGGCACTGCCCGGGCAGGAGATGGGGCCGGCCGGCAGTCCGGGATAACGGTAAGTGTTATAGGGTGAATCCACTTTCAGATCAGCATTATTGACTTTGCTCTTATGCGCCCCCAGGCTGTAGAGTACGGTCGCGTCAATCTGCAGCGGCATATTGATGTCCAGTCGATTGTAGATCACGCCGGCAATGCGCTGGCGCTCCTCGGCTTTCTGTGCTTCCCGCTCAATGAGGGAGGCAATGATGATGATTTCATGCGAATCCATCTGCGTCCCCGCCATCAGCGGAGCAAATTGCTTGTCCCAGCGTGTCGCGAAGTTTTTCAGCATCTGCTCAATCATGGCATGGGCATCATCCGCTTCGGCGAATACATATGTATCGGGAAACAGATAGCCCTCCAAGCGGTTGGTCCGGTCCGGCGGAGGCAGAAACTCATAATCATAATCATCCTGCAAAGCCTGCTGCCATTCATCCGGCTGTATGCCCTTCTTTTCTTCCAAAAGTTGGCCGATTTCTTTGATGGTATAGCCTTCGGGAATGGTGACCGAATCCTTCACGTTCTGCCCGGTTACCAGCTGACTGCTGATTTCCTTGACGCTCATGCTGCGGCTCAAGTTGAATGTTCCGGCTTTGAGCCGCGCATCCAGGTTTTCCTGGCGGCAGTATTTCAAAAATGCTTTTTCACTGCGGATTAAATCCTGGTTCTTCAGTAAAACGGCTACCTGGCTGGCACTGCTGCCATCAGGAATTTTCACTTGTACTGTGGTTTGATCGCTTGCATCCACGGGCTGGTATTGCTGGCTGGCAACAAGCTTCCCGCCCAGCAACAGCAAAGTGAAAAACAAGATCACCAAAAAGACTCTTTTCACCCTGATCTTCCCGCGTTGCAATGGCGTTTCACGCATCCTTTTCACCTGTCTTCGGTTGATTCATCTCGATCAGCAATGATCGCCTACCCATCCGTCGGTTCTTGTCCCGGCTCTGCTGGAGGTTGCTGCGGCTCTTCCGGGGACGGCGCTGGGTCTTGATTTCCTTCTTCCATAGATCCGTTACCTTCGTCCGGGTCTTGCTCTTCAGACGGATCGATTCCCTCAGCCGGATCGGTTCCTTCGCCCGGGTCAGTGCCTTCTGTCGGCTCAGTCCCCTCCGCCGGCGGCTGCTCCTCCAGCGCGGGTCCGGCCAGGATGGTCTTGTGCAATGGAATATAAACGCTGCGTCCCAGCGATTCACTCTTGCTCTTTTCCCCGTTTTGATCAAAAAAAATCCGGAATGATCTGACCACATAGCCGTTCTGACCGTTATGATCGAGTTTGGTTTCCCCTGGCTGCAGGCTGTTGTCTGGCAGGGTAACCGTCTGATAAGGAGTCGACTGATCGATAATATTGGATATCTCAATTTTCTGTTTAAAGTGGGTATCCCCGTAAATATTTACGGTCAGATTTCCTCCCCCCGCAGCGGCCCGCACATAAACCGGGGAAGTGGTGCTGTTCCTGAATTTAAAGTCCTGGGTTCCATAGGATACAGTCGCATCCTGCCCAAGCGGCACGTAGGCGACCGTCAGGTTATGATTGTGACGCTCCACAATCTCCAATCCCGCCAACAAACTGGCATTATAAAGGGTTGAAGAAACCTGGCAGATGCCTCCGCCCAAGCCGGGTTCGAATTTGCCATTGACAATCACCATGGCATCCTTGTAGCCGGTTTCCATCGTCCGGCGTCCAACCGTCTGGTTAAACGAGAAAACCTCTCCCGGCAAGATGATGCTGCCGTTGATGCCCTGGGTGGCTTTGGTCAGATTATGGGTGCGGTTGACTTCATTAGGATTGTATCGGGTCGAATATTTGGCGATTTCGCCCATATGTCGCAGGGCTTCTTCACCGATCTTGGGGTTTTGCCGCGCCATGACAATTTCTCCGCTGATACTGGCCGGAATGGATTGCATCGCGGTCGGCAGGATCTTAAAGGTCTCTTTGCGATCGACGGTCATGCCAATTTGACCGGGAATCACGATCAGACCTTGTTTGGCGTCCATTTCCAACCGGGCATCATGAAAAGGAGTGCCCCATTTTTCATTCCATTTTCTCAGCAAGTCGTCTGTCGCTGCAGAATCATAGACCAGCGGCAAGGGATAATTAACGGTGCGTTGCAGGACTGCGTTGGTGAGGATTTGGTAGCAGCTTTGGGAACGGTCGGCTTCCCAGGCGGAAGTGACCACTTGATCAAGGTCCACTGGTTTGAGCAAGGCTTGCAGTTCGAGTTTTTCCTCTTCGTCCTCATAGGCAAACACTACCGGAGTATTGTAGATTTGATCCATTTGCCGGTCAAGCAAAAGCCTGGCTTCATTCCGATCGGAACCGGCCACAGCGATACCGGCAATGGCGGTGCCAGGTCTGAAGTCATCATCCAGATAATTGCAGTTATAAAAATAAAGCGCCAGAAACGCCAACATGGCAAGCAGAATCAAGGCTATTTGCACTAGCCTTGATTGGAAAATTTTCGTATTCAGATTCAAACTCAGACCCCCAACAATTTTCTATACGCTCCCGACCTGCTTTATATTTACTGATCAGGCGGCAATTGTATTCCTGGGAAAGCATAAAAAGAAGCCTGGCGGCTTCTTTTCTACTGACTTAGAAGTCTCCGCTGTCTACCAACTCGTCCCATGCGTCGGCGACCTTTTCCCATTCTTCTTCGTCTTCAATTTCCGCCATAAATTCATTGCCTTCTTCGTCATACACCACTTTGAGGATCAGCACTTCGATTTCTTCTTCATCTGCGTCCTCATCTACGTCGAGCGGAATCAAAACCCGATAGGTTTCTCCTTCCATCTCCAGTTCAGCCTGTACTTCGAATTCGTATTCCTGTCCTTCCTCATCGACAAGCACCAGAACATCGCTCATAATTTCATCGTGATCCATCGTTTCACCCCTTCCAAAAACTAAGGCTATTCTATCCTTTCACCGTCTTCTTTGTCAAACTTCTTGTAGTTAATCCGATCCAAATAGGCCTGCAAAATGTTTACCGCGGCAAGCTTGTCAATTACGTTTTTGCGTTTTTGGCGGGATACATCGGCGGCGATCAAGTGACGCTGGGCACTTACGGTTGACAAACGCTCATCCCAATAGGAAACGGGCAACTGCAAATGATCTTCCAACGTCTTCCCGAATGCTTTGATCTCTTCCGCTTTGGGGCCAACCGTCCCGTTCATATTCAGCGGATAACCTAGAACGATGGCTTCTATTTCGTAATCCCTGCAAATCTGCTGCAGGATCGCGAAATCCTTGCTTTCCTTGGTACGGTGCAAAACCGAATGCCCCTGCGCCGTCCATCCCAAAGGGTCGCTGATGGCAATGCCAATCCGTTTCACGCCTACGTCTAAGCCCATTATTCTCATAAAAACCCTTCCCTATACTATTTTAATACAGAATTGCGGGCAAAATCTTGCACAATAACCGCACAGCAGACAAGCTTCTTGATTCACTTCCAGAACGCCCTCCTCATTCAATTGCAACGCGCCATAACGACAATGCTCTACACATTGGCCGCAGCCTTCACACCATTCTTCGATCAGCAGCCGCTTGTCCTGGTTGGCCACGTTTTGTTCCAGCTCCGGAACGCGGCGTCCTTCCAGCCAAGCGATGTTGACCTCGATTTCGGCGGGGCTTTTCATGCCCACGGCCAGGCTGTCTATATTAGGATTATGGGCGACAAATTGGCAAGCAGCATAGGCCTCGCGGTTGAGGTTGCCGCCACCGAAGACTTTCATGGCGTAAATGCCTTTGCCCTTCAATCTGGCATAGCGGATGGCGGCCTGCATTTGCTCCCGGGAACCGTCCATGATGCCCAGGCCCCGAATATTGAGCAAGGGATGTATGACTTCGATCTCCGGTGATTGAGCACCGGCCAGGACCCCCTGTACGGAATGCGTGGATAGTCCGACTGCTTTAACATAGCCTTTTTGTTTGGCATCCAGCAGATAATCCAGCGCCGGCCGATGGCCTTTGAGGGTAAGCATGCTTTCCTGTTCATGCAGCATAAAGATATCAATGCAGGCAAGGCCCATTTCGTCCAGGGCTTCCTCTACACTTTGCTTCATCCCCGCATAGGTATAATCATAGGATTTGCTGCAGATGACCGGCCTGATCCCGCTGTCTTTGATCGCCTTTTTGATGTAGGGATAGGTCTTGTAAATTTTGGCGGTATCAAAAAAGTTGATGCCGGCTCGCAAACCATTACTCAATACGTCAGCACCCGCCGACAACGACAGGTGGTTCTGGAGGGGCCCGATGGTGAGCACCCCCAGGCACAGCTGCGAAACCAGCAGACCGGTTCTGCCCAGTGGTCTATATAGCAAATCAACACCTCATTTGGACATGGAAACAAAAGGTGAAAACCCCTCGTTTTCACCTTTTTGCTGCACAACTTATTTACCCAGATAGTTTTTAATCAGTACTTCCATAATCTCGTCGCGATCGACTTTGCAGATTAGGTTACGGGCTTGCCGATGACTGGTTATGTAAGCGGGATCTCCGGAAATCATATAACCAACCAGTTGATTAATCGGATTATATCCTTTTTCCTCCAGCGCTTCATAAACCTCTTTTAGAATCGTCTGTACCAGATTCTCATCATCTTTTTCCCATTTGAAACTGACGGTATGTTCGCTTGGATTCTGAGGCATCGCTGCTCCCCCCCTTGCTCTAAACCTATTTCGACATCCGCATTGGCAAACCCTCTGTTTAAGCCAATGAATTTTCTACCATTTTTTTGGCGGTTGCCAGAGCTTCCTCGATTTTGGCAATCTCCCTGCCGCCGGCCTGGGCCATGTCGGGTCGGCCGCCTCCGCCGCCGCCGGTTACCTTGGCTGCAGCTCCAATTATTTTACCGATATGAATCCCGCGGGCCACCACTTCCTTGCCGGCAAACCCGGCCAGCGCCACCTTTTCATCCACAACAGCTGCCAGGATAACAACTGCCGGAGCGAGTTTGTCTTTCAGCCGTTCCGCATTCTGGCGGAGATGATTGGCGTCAGTGCTGTCCGTGGCAGTGACCAGAATGTTGACACCGTTGTATGCGTAGGCCTGGGCGATGATTTCATCGACCGAAGCCTTGGATAGTTTTGCTTTGAATGCTTCTATCTCTTTGTCTTTCTCTTTTAGCTGTTGCATCAGGCTTTCAATTCGGCCGGGTACTTCTGCCGGTACGGTGCGCAACTGGGCTGCCGCTGATTTTAGTTGATTCTCACATTGGTTCAGATATTGCAGGGCTGCTCTGCCGGTCATGGCTTCAATACGTCTTAATCCCGAACCGACACTGCCCTCGCTCACAATCTTGAAAAGCCCGATTTGGCCAGTGTTTGACACATGCGCACCTCCGCAAAGCTCCATGCTGAATCCGGCTACTTCCACCACTCTCACTTCGTCTCCGTATTTTTCTCCAAACAAGGCGGTGGCGCCCATGTCCCGCGCCTGTTCAAGACTGGTTGCATGGGTGGCGACGGGATACATGGCCAAAATCGCCTGGTTGACGATGTTTTCGATACGGGCCAGTTCTTCCTCGCTGAGAGCACTTAAATGCGAAAAATCAAAGCGCAGCCGTTCCGCCTCGACCAGCGATCCTTTTTGCTGGGCATGTTCCCCCAGCGTCATGCGCAACGCCTGGTGTAAAAGGTGGGTTGCCGTATGATTGCGGGAAATGTCCAGGCGACGGGCGGAATCGAGTTCCATCTGCACCTGGTCACCTTGGCGCAAACTGCCTTGCAGGCTCCCAAAATGTAAAATCCAACCGGCGATCTTTTGCACATCCGTGACCACCAGGCGACCACCGGCAGCAGTAATGGCACCGGTATCAGCCACTTCTCCCCCGCTTTCCGCATAGAAAGGGGTACTGGCGGTGACCACGATAATATCTGCATCGGCAGCAAAATCAACCCGCTGATCATCTTGGAAAATGGCCAGCACTTGGGACTCATCAGTAAATCTGGTATAACCGCCAAAACTGCTGGGGGCTACTTCTTGTAAAAGCTCGGCAAAGAGCTGATCCCGGGCAAAGGCGTTTTCACTCTTGTGCGCTGATTTGGCCCGCTGCCGCTGTTCTTCCATCATGCGGGCAAAGCCGTCCTTGTCAACGCTGAATTGATTCTCTTCGGCCATATCCTCAGTGAGGTCAAGCGGAAATCCGTAAGTATCATACAGCATAAAGGCTTCTTCGCCGCTGATGGCATTCGTCCCCTTGTTTTGAGCTGTTTTGATAATATCGGCAACTTTTTTTACCCCTTCATTCAAGGTTACTAAAAAGCGTTCTTCTTCCAGGCGAATGACATCCTTGACAAAATCGCGTTTTTCATGAAGTTGAGGATAGGCCTGTCCCATCATTTCGCAAACTACATCTACATTTTTATATAAAAACGGCTCACTGATTCCCAGCGACTGGCCAAAGCGAACTGCCCGGCGCAGAATCCGGCGCAGTACATACCCCCGTCCGTCATTGCTGGGCAGCACCCCATCAGCGATCAAAAAAGTACAGGCGCGGCTGTGGTCGGCGATGACGCGGAAGGCAAAGCCGCCTTCACCCCGGTCATACGGCTTTCCGGTCAAGATTTCAACCGCTTTGATCAGTGGCACAAACAAATCCGTATCATAATTGCTTTGTACTCCCTGTAAAATCGAGCTGATTCTCTCCAATCCCATACCGGTATCAATACTGGGTCTGGGCAAAGGCGTCATGACGCCCTGTTCGTCACGATTGTACTGCATGAAAACCAGATTCCAGATCTCCAGCCAGCGGTCACAATCGCAAACCCCCAGTCCGCATTGCGGATGTCCGCAGGAGAAGTCCGTGCCCCGGTCATAATGAATTTCACTGCAGGGACCACAGGGACCGGTGTCGCCCATGCTCCAGAAATTATCTTTTTCTCCCATCCTGATAATCCGCTGCGCGGGGACACCCGCAACCTGCTGCCACAATTGATCGGCTTCATCATCGTCTTCGTAGATGGTGATCCATAATTTTTCTTTCGGCAGTTTGATTTCTTCGGTCAGATATTCCCAAGCGTATTGGATGGCATCCGCTTTAAAATAATCCCCAAATGAAAAATTGCCCAGCATTTCAAAGAAGGTATGATGCCGCGGGGTCCGCCCCACCGTGTCAAGATCATTGTGTTTGCCGCCCGCCCGCACACATTTTTGCGAAGTCGTGGCTCGTATATAATTGCGCCGATCGATTCCCAGGAAAACATCCTTGAATTGATTCATCCCGGCATTGGTAAAAAGCAACGTGGGATCATTCACCGGCACCAGGGAAGAACTTTCCACGATCGTATGACCTTTATTCTCAAAGTATTGCAAGAAACTTTGACGGATTTCACTGCTCGTCCACACCAGATTGGCCTCCTCTTTCCCTTGAATTCTTCCTAACTATACTATTTTCATAGATTCGCCGAGGGATGTCAATAAACTTGCTATTCAACGAACTTTAAATACGCGTGGGAAATGATGATGCGCAGTGCTGCTGCCAGCGGTACCGCGATCAGCATACCGAAAATGCCGAACAGTTTTCCGCCCGCCAGCAAGGCAAAAACCACTGCCAGCGGATGCATACCCAGTTTGTCCCCGATGATCTTGGGCGTTAATACATTGGACTCCAGTTGTTGGATGAGAAGGATGGCGATGGCCATGTAAAGTCCGTTCTGCCAGGACTGGACCAACGCCAGCAGGATGGCCGGTATCCCGCCCAGAATCGGCCCGAAATAGGGCACCAGATTGGTGATTGCGGCGATAATCCCGATCACCAGAGCAAAATCAACGCCGATCAAGACGGCAGCAAGACCGGTGGCCAGCCCGACCAGCGCAGACACCAGCAGATGCCCCTTCAAATATTCGATCCAAACTGCATCGATGCGGCTGGTCAGAATAACGGTTTCCCGCCTCGCGGCCGGAGGCAAAATAAATAACAAGGCAGCTTTGATTTTTTCCCAGTCTTTGATCATGTAAACCGCCAGGATGGGTGCAAATACAATGATTAAAACTTTGCTGAAAAAGGTGTAAATGCTGTTGACCATGTCTTTGATCAGGGCAAAGATGGATTTTTCGATCCGGTCCAGGTTGTCCTGCAGCATCAGGTCCAGCTTGCCGGGTAAATGTACGTCATGAATCCGCCCGGAAAATTCCTGCAATTGGGCAGCGTAAGCCGGCAGCCTGGCAGCGGCTTCGTTTATTTCCTGCAGCAAGCGGGGCACTGCGATCCACAGCAAAACCGCCGTAATGGCGCCCAGCAGCAGATACACAATGGCAATCCCCCAACCTCTTGGTATCCCGTGACGCTCCAGCAATGCAACCGGGCGAAACAGGAAATACGTCATCAAGCCCCCGGCCAGGAACGTGCAGACCACTTCTCTGACCAGATAAGCAAAACAAAAGGTGGCCAATGCCACCCCGCCAAAAATAATATATCGAAACAGCTTGTTGGACTGAAGCACTCTTTATTTCACGCCTCTCTATAACATGCCGGCGGACTCATCCATGGCCAGCAGACTGCCGTCTTCAGCAACTTCATAGAGATTGACCCGGCCTTTGGCAAAATTGAATTCCAGGAAACAATTCCAGCAGTAATACTGGTCGCTGCCTACCCTGCCTACCTGCAGACCTCCGCAAACCGGACATTTTATGGTCATTCCTGCTCATTCCCTTCCTGATCACAGATTGCATTTTCCTGACTGGCCCAACTCAGTTTTTCCATCGGGATCTCCCGGCGCCCGTCCAACAGGTCCTGCATAACGCCCCCTGAGATTTCTACACCCCAAACTTCCTGGTTGGCGCAATCAATGACGAAATCGCTGATCGTGCCCAATTCCCGTCCTTGTTCATCAAAAACCTGATCTCCCAGTTTGGCTTCATATACAGTGAATTGTTCCCCATCCTGCCAGGGTTTAATACATTGCCGGTCATAAATAAGCACGGCATCCGAATTGATAATGGCTTCGTCACAAGCAATACAGCCGGCGAAACCGTTTTGACTGTGCATGATCAGCGCCAGAACGCGAAAATCATCGCCGATGACAGCGCCCTTGATTTCGCCCAGCTTTTCAGCGGTATGTCCATCGAGCAGGGGAAGTTTGACCAGATTGCGCAGCTTCAAAGCATAAATCCTTCCTGGTTGAGCCATCGCATATATTGCTGATGCTATTTTTACCCCAACTGCGATAAAAAATACCCACCTGGAGGACACATCCCGAAGCGTGCACTTGCAGGAAATAAACAAATGTTCTATAATGATCGCAGCAAACGCTGGAAGTAATCGGCAGGGAGGCATGCGAGATGGATCTGTTTAGTCTGGGCAGCGAAAAAATGCAGTCTGATGCTGCGCCGCTGGCCTGGCGGATGAGACCCGGAAATCTGGATGAGATTTACGGGCAGGATCATTTGCTGGCGCCGGGCAGTCCTTTGCGCAATGCAATCGATCGCGACAAACTTCACTCCTTTGTCCTCTATGGTCCCCCCGGCACCGGCAAGACGACCATCGCCCGTACGATTGCCAGTGTGACCAGGTCTCATTTTGAATACATGCAAGCGGTAACCGCCGGCGTCAGCGATATCCGCAAAATGGCCCAGGATGCCAGGGACCGGCACAAATACTATCAACAAAAAACCATTCTTTTTGTGGATGAAATCCATCGTTTCAATAAATCCCAACAGGACGTGCTGCTTCCCTTTGTGGAAGACGGTACCCTGACCCTGATCGGAGCCACCACGGAAAACCCTCTGCATGAACTGAATTCAGCGCTGCTGTCGCGAATGAAGGTGTACATGGTGCATCCTCTGGATGGCACTGCTTTGCAGCAAATCATTGCCAGGGTGCTGGCCGACAAGGAACGGGGACTGGGACAGGTAAAGGTAACCTTTGCCGAAGACAGTCTGGCGTTGCTGATCCGGGCGGCCCAGGGGGATGCCCGCATGATCCTGAATATACTCGACACGCTGAGCAGCTCCTATACCGACGCCCACGGCTCATTGCTGATCACCCCGGCCTTGCTGGAAAAAGTCTGCGGCAAGTTGATCGTCAAGTATGATCGCAGCGGCGACTGGCATTACGATTGCATTTCCGCATTTATAAAAAGTATTCGCGGCTCGGATTCGGATGCGGCTTTATACTGGATGGCGGTCATGTTGGAAGGCGGCGAGGATCCCAAATTTATTGCCCGGCGTTTAATCGTGCATGCCGCCGAGGATATCGGTCTGGCCGATCCTTTTGCCCTGTCCATGGCTACGGCAGCTGCCGATGCGGTGCAATACGTCGGTTTGCCGGAAGCCCGCATCCCCATGGCCGAGGCCGTCATCTACCTGTGTACCGCCCCGAAAAGCAACCGCAGCAAACTGGCGATTGATGCAGCCATTGCCGCTGTCCGCCGGCAGGAAAAGATCAAAGTGCCGCCCCATCTGGCTGACACTTCCCATGCCCAGGCCGGTCGGTTGCTGGGTAAAGGAATCGGCTATAAATATCCGCATGACTTTGGCGGTTACGTAGAGCAAAGCTACCTGCCGCCGGAAATAGGCCAGCCCAAATTTTATCAGCCCGGCAGCAACGGTTATGAAAAGCATATTCAGG
>DAOTHZ010000022.1:7021-29069 GCA_035447945.1 Syntrophomonas sp. | reverse complement strand
CGGCCTGGCCGAAATGATCAGAATGGGTGTCGCCATGGGCGGAGATCCGCGTACGTTTTCGGGGCTGAGCGGCATTGGTGATCTGGTGGTTACCTGTTCCAGTCAACATTCCCGCAATCGACGTGCCGGTCAACTGCTCGGACAGGGCAAAAACCTGCAGGAAACACTGGCCATTATTGGCATGGTGGTGGAAGGCGCCCATACCATCCAGATTGCCCATCACCTGGCCAATGAGATGAATATCGATATGCCCATCACCAGAGCCTGTTACCGGATCCTTTATGAAAACCGGGCGCCTCGCGAGGAAGTGGAACAATTAATGAAACGCCAGCGCAAGCATGAGGTGGAAGATATCAATTATCAAAACCATAGTATTTGCTTTTAAATGCGTTCATCAAATCAGACGGCATGTAATGTGGACATCCTTTAATGGGGATGTCCAATTTTTTTTCGTATTTTTTCTTTTTTTGGTTATATTAACGAATCTGTCTAAATATATTTATACTGTTATAGCCTGAACAGCAATATCAAGGGTATCCATATTTCCAAAACGGGTGCCTTAAAAGTCAAAATCCGAGGGAGGGAAGATGAGAAGTGGAAGGTAATCATATTTTAAATGATATCGCGGAGCGAACAGGCGGCGATATCTATTTGGGGGTAGTAGGTCCAGTCAGAACAGGCAAGTCAACTTTCATAAAAAGATTTATGGAATTGATGGTTTTACCCAATATAAAAGACGTTTATGAAAGAGAACGAGCCAAAGACGAATTGCCCCAGAGCGGCGCCGGCAAAACCATAACTACTACAGAACCCAAATTCGTACCCAACGAGGCCATAGAAATCAGCACCCAAAGCGGTCTGGTCATGAAAGTCAGACTGGTTGACTGTGTTGGTTATGCCGTAGGCGGAGCCTTGGGGTATGAAGAAGATGAAGAACCCCGCATGGTAAGAACTCCCTGGTTTGATTACGAGGTGCCCTTCGAAGAAGCGGCCGAAATAGGAACCAGGAAGGTCATTGCTGATCACTCCACCATTGGCATCGTACTGGTGACTGACGGCAGCATCAGCGACATTCCCAGAAGCAATTATGTAGAGACCGAAGAGCGTGTCATCAGTGAATTGCAGGAACTGAGGAAACCATTCATCGTCATTTTGAACTCAACCCATCCATATGACAAGCAAACCATGGAACTGGCAGCAGAACTGAGTGAAAAATTCAATGTCAGCGTGATGCCGATTGATTGTGCCACGATGAGTGTCGAACAGATTTATGGCGTACTGGAGGAAGTACTCTACGAATTCCCGGTACAGGAAGTGAACATTCGCTTGCCGCTGTGGGTGGAAGAACTGGAAGAGGACTTCTGGCTGCGGCAGGATATGGAGGATGCCATCCGCGAGATTCTGAGCGGAATCAAGAAAGTGCGCGATATTGAGAATGCGATTGGCAAGCTTGCCGAAGTCGAAAATGTCAGCTATGTTAATTTGGAGGAAATGGATCTGGGTACCGGTGTAGCCTCCATCGAGGTAACCGTCCCCGAGGATTTGTTCTTCCGCTCGCTCAGCGAAGTCAGCGGTTTTACCGTGGAAGGCAATCACGACATTATCCGCTTGATGAAGGATCTGAGCTTTGCCAAGAAAGAGTTTGATAAAGTCGCGGCAGCGCTGGATGAAGTCAAACAATCCGGCTATGGGGTGGTGACGCCTCACCTGGAAGAGATGATTCTGGAAGAACCGGAATTGATCAGACAGGGTTCACGGTTTGGCGTCAAACTCAAAGCCAAAGCGCCATCCCTGCACATCATTCAGGCTGATATAACCACCGAGATTACACCGATCATCGGCACGGAGAAACAATGTGAGGAACTGGTGCGTTACATGCTGGATGAGTTTGAAGAAGATCCCGCCAAGATCTGGGGTTCCAATATTTTCGGCAAATCCTTGCATGATCTGGTACGGGAAGGCATCCAGAATAAATTGCACCGGATGCCTGAAAATGCCCAGCACAAACTGCAGGATACGCTGCAGCGAATTGTGAATGAGGGCAGCGGCGGTCTGATCTGTATCATCATTTAAACATTTGCAGATAAGCATTTCAAGGCGGTGCCGGCGCAAGTCAGGCATCGCCTTGGCTTGTGCGCATTTAGAATAAACTGTTATAATGCAATTGTCCGATATGCTCAGACCAGGAGTCGGCGAAAGCAGGGGGGGAGCAATTGTTGGAAACGTCCATGTTGTTTAATGTCGCCATCATATTTATTGCTGCCCTGATTGGCGGGATGATCGCCGAGACACTGAAACAGTCACCGCTGATTGGCTACATGCTGGGCGGCGTTTTAGCCGGCCCTTATGTTACCGGCCTGATATGCAATATTGAACTGGTTCATGGTTTTGCGGATATTGGCGTTATCCTGTTGATGTTTACCTTGGGGATCGAGTTTTCTCTGAGCCGGTTAAAAGCCATCAAAGGGTTTGCAGTGGGCGGAGCGCTGCTGCAGGTCGCTGCGGTAGTGGGTTTGTCCATCCTGCTAGGCGGATGGATGGGATTGTCTGCTTATGAATCGCTGTTTTTAGGCTGTACCTTGTCCATCAGCAGTACCATGATCGTACTGCGCGTCCTCACTGACCATGGAGAGATGAACTCGCTGCACGGACAGTTGATGGTCGGGATTCTGATCGCCCAGGATTTGATCGTTATCCTGATGGTTTCCGTGTTGCCCAGTCTGCAGAGCTTCTCCCCGGAGATTATTCCCCAACTGCTCAAAGATCTTGTGCTGGCAGCGGTGATCATCGCTGCCGTGCTCTATCTGGCCCCCAAAATTATTCCCATGGTTTTGGAGAGGGTCGCGCAGGGCAGCAACAACGATATTTTTCTGATCCTGGCCCTGAGCATGGGACTGGGTGTGGCAGTGCTGGCCCAGGCTATGGGTTTGTCGGTTTCGCTGGGGGCTTTTCTGGCGGGATTGTTTATCAGCGAATCTGAATATGCGCATGAAATTCTAGGAAAAATCATTAGTCTGCGGGATGCCTTTGTCATCCTCTTTTTCGTTTCGGTGGGCATGATGGTCAATCCGCTGACCTTGTTCCAAAACCTGCCGCTGCTGCTGCTTGCTTTGCTGCTGATCATCCCGGGTAAATTCATTGTTTTTTATACCATAAGCCGATTGTTCAAATATAAAAGCCGGGTTAGCTTTTACACCGCCATGGGCATGTTGCAGACGGGAGAGTTTTCCTTTGTCATGGCCAAAATGGGTCTCGACCAGCAGTTGATCAGTACTCCCCTGTACAATGTCATCCTGGCCAGCAGCTTGATTTCGATCTTGTTGACGCCGCTGTTTTTTAACCTGGCTCCGGGGATTTACCGCCGTCTTCAGCAAAACATGTTCCTGCAACGAATTCTGTCTGATCCGGAAATCGACCTGGCAGATTTGCCGGGAAATGCCCTCTGCGATCACGTGATCGTCTGCGGCTACGGTCGGGTTGGCGGACAAGTCGGCCGGGCGCTGCAGCAGCTGCAGATTCCGTTTCTGGTGATTGAATATGACCACACCGCCATCGCTAAATTACGGCAGGCACGGATTCCCTATATCTATGGTGATGCTTCCAGCCAGATGGTGCTGGAATATGCCAACGCTGCTCATGCGCGCATGGCAGTGCTGGCCTTGCCGGACACCCTGGCCAATCAACAGGTGATCAACGGGCTGAAAAAATATAATAATCAGTTGTTAATTCTCAGTCGGGCCCATAATTACTGGGAAAAGAAAAAACTATACGAAATGGGTGCTACCGAGGTCATCCAACCGGAAGAGGAAGCCGGTTTGCAGATGGTACGGCATATGATTCTGCATCTGCAGCCTGATACCTATAATGTAGTTGATTATCTGGAGGACTTGTATTTCAAGGATTATCATGAGATCATGCGCCATCAGAAAACTCCCCAGTCGGAAGATGAAATTCTGAAAATACGCACGTTTCAAATGGGAGACAGCCATCTCAACGGTTTGGCCATTCGCGACAGCGGTATCCGGGAGGCAACCGGTTGTTCTGTGGTGACGATTAAACGTGCCGACGGTGAGATTATCATCAACCCCCACAGCCATGAGATCCTAAAAACCACGGACACGCTTATCATGATGGGCAGCCTGCCGCAACTGGAATTGTTCAGCCAATATATCGCCGGTCAGGAATTGCCCGTCTCCAGCTAGAAACAGCTTGCCGGACCCACCCTGCAGTGTTATAATGTCCGTACTGCGCAGAAAAGAATCCGCCCCACATAGACATAGGAAGGTGATCATGTGAAGGAGCAGAGCAAGTTTTTCATGGTGCGTGCAGATCTTTTACCGGAATCCATTTATAAGACCGCCATGGCCAAGGAAATGTTGGCCAGCGGAGAAGTCAGCAATATCAATCAAGCGGTTGAACGCCTGGAAATGGCCCGCAGTACCTATTATAAATACAAAGACGGGGTCTTCTCTTTTCATAACGCGGACAACCTGGGGATTGTCAACATATCCTTGCTGCTTCGCAATAAATCCGGTATACTTTCAGCGGTGCTGAATTGCATCGCCCAGTTAAAAGGGAACATCCTGACCATCAATCAAAATCTGCCTCTGCACGGGGTGGCCTATGTGACCTTGTCGCTGGGCATGGAGGAAGCGGTTTTATCGGTTAACGAGATGCTAAACCGGCTGAACAAGATCGAGGGCGTTATCAACGTCGAAATCATCGGAAAAAGTTAAGCAGCGGGAGGAAAATTCTATGATAAACGTAGCCTTGCTAGGTTGCGGCACGGTCGGTTCGGGAGTGGTCAAGTTATTGACGGCCAACGGCGAAGCTATTGCCCGCAAAACCGGAGCAGAGATAAGAATTGCCAAGGTTTTGGAGAAAGAACCGGAAAAATGTTTTGCCCTGGGTCTGCAGGCCGAGCAGATTACCAGTGATTTTGCAGACATCCTCAATGATGAAAGCATTACGATTGTGGTTGAATTGATCGGCGGAATGGAGCCAGCCTTCAGCTTTATTACAGCAGCCATGAAAAAAGGCAAACATATTGTCAGTGCCAACAAAGATTTGATTGCCGAGAAGGGCAAGGAACTCTTTGCCATCGCGGAAGAAAACCAGGTTGATTTTTATTTTGAAGCCAGCGTAGCCGGGGGTATCCCTATTGTTTACCCCTTGAAGCAATCCTTGGCCGGCAACCGCATTCTCGAAGTGATCGGCATCTTGAATGGTACCACCAATTATATCCTCAGCAAAATGAGCCGGGAGAGCTGTGACTACCGGCAAGCTTTGCAGGAAGCCCAGCAGCTGGGCTATGCCGAAGCAGATCCCAGTGCGGATGTGGAAGGCATGGATGCAGCCCGTAAAATCGCCATACTTTCTTCCATCGCTTTTAACAGCCGGGTGACCTTGCGGGACGTTTATGTGGAAGGCATCACTGCCATCACCCTGCGCGATATCCAATATGCTCGTGAACTGGGCTTTGCAGTCAAACTGCTGGCGATTGCCAAGGAAGTGGAGGGCAATGTGCAGATTCGCGTTCATCCGGCCTTTGTACCCTTCAATCATCCCCTGGCTTTTGTCAATGATGTTTACAATGCAGTGTTTGTCAAAGGTGACGCGGTGGGAGAAATAATGCACTACGGGCGGGGCGCAGGTTCCTTGCCGACGGCCAGCGCGGTGACCGGAGATATCATCGAGATTGGCCGCAGTTTGCTGCATCACAGCAATGCCAGAATTGGCTGCACCTGTTTTGAAGAAAAACGGATCCTGCCCATCAGCGAATTAAATGCCGAGTATTACATCCGCATGACGGTGGCCGATCGCCCCGGCGTGTTGGCCGGAATTGCCGGCGTATTCGGCGATCACCATGTCAGTATCGCCCAGGTGTTGCAGAAAACCAGTCAGCATGATCGGGCGGAGCTCATCATGATTACCCATCTGGTCAGGGAAAAAGACATGCAGGATGCCTTGACGGTGCTGCGCAGCATGAACATCATTGAGGAAATCAACAACGTGGTCCGTCTGGAAGGCAATCATATATAGCATTATGGGGAGTTGAACAAAATTGGCTTTATTGGTATGCAAATTTGGAGGCAGTTCAGTTGCATCAATTGACAAGATCAAAAACGTCGCCTTGCGTTTAAAAGACATGCAAAGCCAGGGCAATGAACTGGTGGTGGTTGTTTCCGCCATGGGGGACACCACCGATGAATTGCTGGAATTGGCGGGGGCAATCAGCGACCGCAACAGTGCCCGGGAAATGGATATGCTGCTGGCTACTGGTGAACAGCAAAGCGCCGCTTTACTGGCCCTCACCCTCAACAATATGAAATGCCCGGCCATCTCTCTGAGCGGATGGCAGGCAGGGATTAAAACCGACGGAATTCACAGCAAAGCCCGCATCACCGGGATTAAACCGGAAAGAATCCACAACGATCTGGCCTTGGGAAGTATCGTGGTGATTGCCGGCTTTCAGGGGCTGTCGCCTGAGCAGAACATCACCACCCTGGGCAGGGGCGGTTCGGATACCACCGCGGTTGCCTTGGCAGCAGCCCTGGGAGCGGATCGCTGCCTGATATTTACCGATGTCAACGGAGTCTATACCGCTGACCCCAGAATCGTTCAGGATGCCCGCAAAATCGATCGCATATCCTATGAAGAGATGCTGGAGATGGCCAGTCTGGGGGCCGGTGTTTTGCAGCCCCGGGCAGCAGAGTTTGCCATGCATTATAATGTGGATGTGGAAGTGCTGAATACTTTTAACCATCAATCAGGAACCATAATTACGGAGGTAGGCAAAATGGAAAAGCAAAGAATCGTTAGCGGAATCGCCCATGATTTTAACGTAGCCAGGATCGCCCTGTTTGATGTGCCCGACCAGCCCGGGGTAGCCATGACCATCTTCAAGGTGCTGGCCGAGAGCAAAATCAATGTAGATATGGTCATCCAGGGAGGAATGCGTTCCAACCGCAATGATATCGCCTTTACCATCGAACGGGATGAACTGGACAAGGCGCTGCCGCTGGTCAACGAAGTGGTCGCCAAGATCGGTGCATCCGGGATGTCCTATGGCCAAGATGTGGCCAAAGTATCCATCGTCGGCGCCGGCATGCAGAGCAACCCCGGTGTGGCTGCCGCCATGTTTGAGGCGCTGGCTGATGCCGAAATCAACATCCATATGATCAGCACCTCGGAAATCAAGGTTTCCTGCATTATCGATGAAGACGAGGTCAATAAAGCCGTCCAGGCCCTGCACGCCAAATTCCGGCTGAGCGAAGTGGAATAGCCATTATTCGAGCTTTTGCTTGACTTAAAGAAGGTTCTGTTATAGAATATTCTTTGCGTCGGGGTGTAGCTCAGTTTGGTATGAGCGCTACGTTGGGGACGTAGAGGCCGCTGGTTCAAATCCAGTCACTCCGACCATTTAAAAGGCGAGAGCAGACCACTTTGTTTTCATAACAAGGTGGTTTTTTTGTAGCATTCGGTTGCCAGAATCATAAAAACAGGACCAATGACCAGTTGCGATCGAGATTGTGATTGAAAATAATGCAAATAAAAGTACGGTTTTTCTTACCAAAGGAGTATCATAAAAATAAAGAATGCAGATATTCTGGCTATATTTGGATATTACCAAACAAAGAATGTTTCACGTGAAACATTTTCTGTATTGGACGACAGGAAATATCATTACTGAACCCCAAAAAGAAGGAGCAAGAGCAAGATAGAATGAACTTTGTAACCTATGTACACACAAACCAGGAACAGGTGGGGATCTTGCATGAAGGGCGGGTCATGGCGCTGGAGCAGTTGCTCAAACGCCCGCTTGCCAATATGCTGGACTTGATTGGTTCCTTTCAAACAGAATGGCTGGGGCAGATCGAAGAACAGGTTCACAGTGGAAGTATTGCCGGGATACCGTCAGCAGACGTCAAATTGCTGGCGCCCATACCGCATCCCCGGCGCAACGTTATTTGCCTGGGTAAAAATTATGCTGATCATGCCAGGGAAATTAAGATCACTAAAATTTCGGATACCTACCTGCCGGATCAGCCCATCTATTTTACCAAAATGGCATCTCCGGCTGCGGGGTACGGTGATACCATTTCGATTTCACGAAAAGTTACCACGCAGGTTGATTATGAAGTAGAATTGGCGGTAGTGATTGGCAAGGGCGGCGCTGACATCAAGCCCGAACAAGCGGAGGATCATATTTTTGGCTATACCATTGCCAATGACCTTTCCGCGCGGGATCTGCAGGCCGGTCACAAACAGTGGTTTAAAGGCAAGAGCCTGGATGGCTTCTGTCCGTTGGGACCGGTGTTGGTGCATAAAAGTGCTATTCCCTGGCCGGTACAGCTGGACATTCAGTGTCGCGTCAATGGGGAGATGAGACAGAATTCCAATACGAAAAACATGATCTTCGATATTTCTCATATTATCAGCGATTTGTCCCGGGGGATGACCTTGCGGTCTGGGGATATTATCTGCACCGGCACGCCCAGTGGCGTGGGGATGGGATTTGATCCACCGGCTTACCTGCAGGACGGGGATATCGTTGAATGTTGTATCGAAAAAATCGGAACCCTGAGCAATCGGATTGTTTTTATGGAATAATAAGGATGATCGGCATACATTATCTGTAAGCAATTTGCACAAGACGAATGAAAAATTCGGGGGTGGACCATTTTGTACAATGCAATCCCTAAGATTGACCCTGTCTATCAACATCAATTTGCCTTGGAGATTTCCCGCTTTAATTTACAGAGAGGGAAGTCGTTTGTGCTTATAATTGTGAGTATAGAAATCGTCTTATTAGCTCTTTTGGTGATTAACAAGAGCAGCAGCAGTGTTTTCAGATACAATCAGTATGCTTTTATGTATGCCCTGATGATTATGATCTGCATTGTCTTTTGGGTTGTTCTGTCGTATCTGGAGAAAAGAATCGAGGCTGAACCGCGCTTTATAAAAATGCTGAATCTGGCTGCAACATGCTTTATTGTTTTTGGTATGGTATGGGGCGCCGTAATATCTTTGATGGATCAGGCTCTTTATGGAAATATCATTGCTTTTCTGGTAAACCTGTTTATTACTACATTCATGTTTTACTTAAAACCGGCTAAAATTTTTTTAGCACAAGTATTTGCTGCGGCTGTTTTATTTGTGGGCTTGCCCTATTATCAGCCTTCGACTAATATCTTAATCGGTCACTATGCCAACGGCAGCATTTTTATAATTTTTCTTTTGTATTTCGCCCGTACCAATTATATAGGATTTGTTCAAAACTTTATCAACCAGAAGATCATTGAAGAAAAGTCGCTTGAATTAACGCAGATCAACGCCAGGCTGATGAATGAAATTCAGATTAGCGAACGGGTAAAAAATGAATTGGCAACAGCCAACCAACAACTTCGCATTATTTCAAGTCTGGATGCTTTAACCGGGATACCGAATCGACGCAGACTGGATGAAGTATTGCTGGAATTATGGAGCAAGGCAGTTGCCCAACAGTACGCCTATTCCATAATGATGATCGATATTGATTTTTTTAAGCGTTATAACGATACACATGGACATTTGGCCGGAGATCGTTGCCTGCAGGCCGTAGCCGAGGTTTTAAACCACTGCCGGCGAGAATCTTTAGACTTTGTCGCCCGTTTCGGCGGGGAAGAATTTATATTCGTAACGGTTGGGTTAAACAGGCAAGAAAGTTTGGCGCTGGCCGAGAGAATAAGGGCAGAAGTAGAAGCATTGGGTATCGAGCATCAAAGCTCCTCCGTTGCCTCAAATATTACCGTCAGTATCGGTATCAGCCATTTGTATCCGAATAAAGAAGACAGGCTGGATCTCTTTATGGAAAAGGCTGATAAAGCTCTTTATCAGGCCAAAGCGGACGGAAGAAACCGCCTGGTATTGTTTGCGTAGATCGTTATGATTGCACGTCATAATTCCGTTTCATTTATCCCAGAAGTTTTAATCGGCATGGGCATGTGCCATCACTCGGGTAAAAATGAATCATACATACCGCAGGGGAGCAAAGTCTGTCTGATCGGACAGGAGCTTCTTTTTTGTATTTGATGAGATATTTATAGGGAGACGTTTTTCTTGACAGCGCTTCATTCAAATTGTAGTATGAATCGTGTTATTTACTAAATTACTAAATTACTAAACATGAATGGAGAAATGAAAATGAAAATACCTACGTCCTTGAAACATAAGCCAGTAATCGTTTCAGAAAACTATGAAAATGTTGACGGGAGATTTGCGTACAATTCTGACGCCAAAGGTTTATCGCTGGGACTGGCCCAGTGGAATGACCGGGGAAAAGTAGATATCTCAGCCAAAGTCTGGCGCTACACTGGTGAAAAATGGTCGCGTCAATCGGAAGAATTGCCGCTCCATCGTGTTCTTGATCTGGCGATATTGATCTGTCGGGCGCAAAAACATTTTCGCGAAGCATATCGTTATGAAAAATTGTATAACACTGAAAAAACCACCATCGACCGGGTTGGTTTGCAGGGTGATGCCATGACGGTTTCGGTTTGCACAGACAATCCGATGATCGATGAAGATATTAAACTATTTGCGCAGACGCTCAGTGGGGATGATGAATTGCTCGGAGAACGTCTGGCGACGCTGGCGCGGATCTTAAAAGAAATGGGGTACTGATTTATGGATAAACAAAACCGCAAAGAGCTGCGGGCTGCCTATAAAGAACAAAAAGACATTGGCGGCATTTGCGCCATAAAAAATACAGCCAATGGGAAAACGCTCATATTGCCGGTCAATAACCTGCGTGCCTATCAGAGCCGCTTTGCGTTTTCCCAGCAAACCGGCAGCTGTGTGGAAGAAAAATTGCTGTCCGAGTGGGAAAAATACGGCGCCCAAAGCTTTACGCTGGAAGTACTGGAGGAACTTGAAAAGATGGAAGAGCAAACGCCCAAAGAATTTCGTGATGATTTAAAAACACTCAAAGACATTTGGCTGGAAAGATTTGAGGCCAAGCAGCTGTATTAAAAAGAAACCGGTTGTTTGCCTGACAGGTGAGCAAAGATGAAGCTGATCGCTTGACTAAAATATTCGGTATTGACCAGGGGGGACTGTTTGTCGTTGGAATTAAAATATCAGATTGAAGACAAGCCGGTTTGGAAAGAAAATGGGTTGTATGGCCTGCAGTGGCTGGCGGTCAGTCTGCCGGCGGTGATCACTTTCGGCAAGGTGCTGGGAGGGATGGACTCCCCGGCACTGGAGATATTGTATCTGCAAAAGCTGTTTGCCGTGATGGGAGTTGCGCTGCTGATACAGGTTTTTTGGGGGCATCGTTTGCCGGTTGTCCTGGGCCCCTCTACCATTCTTTTTATTGGCATCCTGGCTTCATTGGAAAGCACGCCTGCTGCGATCTATACCAGTTTGCTAATATGCGGCGCCCTGCTGGCTCTGCTGGCGGTAACCGGCCTTTTTGGACGCTTGCAGTCGTTGTTTACCCCCCGGGTGGTGGCGGTCATCCTCTTGTTGGTTGCCTTTACCATTCTGCCTACCATTACCAACCTGGTCATCGGTGGTACAGAAGTTCCGGGCGCCGGGCGGCGGCTGATATTTGCCTTTGTTTTTATGCTGTTGATGTTTGTGGGCGGACGTTATCTGCAAGGATTGCTGAAAAACACCCTGGTGCTGGTCGCCATGGTATTGGGCAGTTTGGCCTATTTTTTAATCGACCCGGGCTGGGCTGCGCATGCCAGTGTGGAAAATATCCAACCGGTCGCGTTGTTTTTCAGCCATTTAAATACTTCGCTGGTCATTGAACCGGGAGTGCTGGTGGCTTTTATACTCTGCTTCCTGGGCCTGTCAATCAACGATCTGGGCTCGATTCAGGCGGTTGGACTGGTGTTAAAGGCTGAGGCAATGCCGCGTCGTATTACCCGGGGGATTGCGGCTACCGGCATCGGCAATGTTTTAGCAGGATGGATGGGGGTCATTGGACCAGTCAACTTCTCTTTCAGCCCGGGCTTGATTGCGGCGACCGGCTGTGCGGCGCGTCGCAGTTTGATTTCTGCCGGCGTGGCGATGCTGGCGCTGGCATTTTTGCCGCGGATTATCTTTTATCTTTCCTTTATCCCTGCGGCGGTGATTGGCTGTGTTCTTTTCTACACCATGTGTACGCAAGTGGCGGCAGGTTTGATGACGGCTTTTGATGCCTTGCAGGAACTGGGCGAACCGCGCTTTGACAATGCGCTGATGATCAGTCTGCCGATTCTGATGGGGATCATCATTTCATTCCTGCCCGCGGAGATCACCGCCAGTTATCCTTACAGCCTGCGTCCCATCCTCAGCAATGGTTTTGTGGTGGGAATCGTTACTTCTCTGGTGTTGGAGCATACCATAGGCCGTCCGCTTAAACAGAAAAAGTAAAAAGATGCGATAAAAAAAGTTTCCTCGAAAATTGCAATCGAGGAAACTTTTTTCTGCTTGAGCCTTATGGCTTATCTGACGGCATCAATCCGCATCATGATTGACATATCCTTTTTCCTGGGCCAGCAGATCCAGATAAATGGTCTCGATATTGGCGATGAACAGATCAGTGGTTTTGCCAGTTGTTCGTTCATCATAGGTTTTCAGATAACCTTTGCATTTATCACAGGTGTAGATTTGATAAGCGGGGTCATCTTCGACGCTGATATAATTGATGGTATTGGGCTCATCATTCCCGCAGTGGACACAATAAATGCTGCGGCTTTCCCATTCGGTAAAACAGCGGTCGCAAAACATCAAGCGCTTGCCGTCTGCTTCGCGCATTCGGCTAAAATGCGATTTGCTGCCACAGAAGGGACAAAAGGCGGCCTGACTCCAGAAGCCGATTTCTTCCTGGCTGAATTCATGATGGTATGGCTGGGCCAGCATTCGCAAATAAGGACGCAGCGCATGATCAACCGTAAAGACCAGTAATTCACTGGCGATCCCCAAATCCTCTGCCATTTCAATAAAATAGGTCGGATCATTGTCGAGCAGGATTGCTGCAAGGTTATCAAAGTCCAGCTGATCAGCAGCCTTGCGCAAAATCTCGATCATCTCGACGGTGATGGGCCGGTTGCTTTGCAGAAAAACAACCAGAGCCAGGTATGTCTCTCTTAGTTGTTGCGGATCAATTGTAAAACGATGTTGTTTCATCAAATGTTTTTGACTGTTGGCCAGGAGCTTGCGGACTTCAATATGCTCCGGAGAATGGTTTTTCTTTAATACGATTTCCTGTTCATTCTGCCAGTTTTCAAGGTTGCTGTAAAACTCAACATATCCTTCAGGGAGGGCTACTGGAGTTTGCCTGTTCATGAATATCCTCCTTTAAAATGAGTCGATAATGAAAGCCGGTACGTGCCGGCTACAACATGACGTCATGCCGGAGTTGCTGCCTGTAATCATAACACGTTGGTCCGGAAGCATCAAGAAGGGGAGTAAACTCCCCTTCTTGTTTAATCGATTATATCATATTTGGATTATTTATTCGGCATCTGTTTTGTCGCCATAGGTTTCATCATACCAGATGGCATGATGATGCTTGGCCCATTCGGAGCGGACCGTCCCTTTCCACATGCCCCAGAAGGATTCTCCGGAACCGGGATGGAAGGAACCCAGGTAAGCGTGCATGCATACCATACAGGTCGCCAGGATCATGGCAATGTCATGGGTGGGATAAGCCACTCTCACCAAACCAGCCGGGAAAATAGCCGGGAACCACATGATGTACCCGCTGATGACCAGCAGGATGACCATGGTGGGAGTCACAATGGAGTTGCCTTTTTCACCGCCGTTAAAGCGGGTCTGCGGGGGCACCTTGACCGGAAAGCCAAAGAACTCCAGCGGGAATTTCATGACAAATTTGATGTCATTCATACCAAAGCGCAGGATGTCCTTGATCCAGTTGATGATGCCTTTAAAGTCAAAGACTACAAAAACCGCAAGAAAAATGGTTAACAATACTGCTGCGATTCTGTGTACCAGTCCAGCTCCGCCATAACCGCCGAAAATGGCTGCCAGCCAGTCCACCCCATCCAGGAACAAGACCAGACCGGTGAAGAGGCACAGCAGGAAAGTCACAGTATGGCCCCAATGGGTAAGGCGAGCAACAAAATTGAAGCGCTCCACTCTTTCGACATCTGGTTTATATTCGGTAAGCCATTGCATTATTCATGACCTCCTTCCTCGTGTTCGCCGTGTCCGCCATGTTTGTTGGCCAACAAGCGGGTAGTAACGAAACTGACTGCCGAAGCACCCAGCATCAAGGGAATCAGCCAGCCAAAGTAAGGCTGGACAACATTCTGCCAGGCAGAAATGTTCTTGGGAATATGCGGATCAACCGGCAGACCAAATTTGTCCGGGGTATCCGTCAACACATATAACTTGTTCAAACCGCCCAACTCCAGCTTGCCGTAGATAGTAGCGTTGGGATAGCCATTTTCACGCAGATATTTGGCGCGATCTTCCGCTTTTTGCAGCAGTTCATCACGATCACCAAAAGTCAGGGCACCGGTAGGGCAGGTTCTGGCACAAGCAGGGGTCAGACCTTCCACCGTCCGGTCGACACACAGGGTACATTTGGAAATTTTATCCTCCCGCTTGCGATATTTGGGGATTTCAAACGGACAGGCATATGTGCAGTACTGACAGCCGATACACTTGTCCGGATCATGCACGGTAGCCCCGGTTTCTGTTTTGGTATAGGCACCCTTGGGGCAGGCCATCATGCAGGCCGGCTCAAAACAATGCATGCATTGGTGTTTGATAAAGCTCCAGTTTACTCCGGTTACTGGATCTTCGGTTTCAAAGAATTTAATAATGGTAAAAGTATCGCCATCGGTGTCTTCATGGGTCTGATAATTGCCTTTAAAAGGCTCGATGCTGGCCGGAAGCTGGTTCCAATCTTTGCAGGCTATCTGGCAACCGCGACAGGCCGTACATTTGCTAACATCATAAAGATTTGTCAGATTAGCCATCGTTAAGCCCTCCTTATGTCGCATAGCCATGCTTTGTATTCGGGAATCATCGTATTCGCATCACCAATATGCGGCGTCAGCCAGTTGGCAATGTCGCCGGTAGCGAAGCCCTTGAATCCGTATTGCCAGAGCAAACCGATCTCATGTACATGTTTGCCATGTATAACGAGTGGCTTAAAGCGTTTGGTAACACAGGCTACAGCTTTGACGTCACCCCGTATGGTTGAAATGATCACGTCGTGACCGTTTTTAATCCCTTTTTCATTGGCCAGTTCTTCGCTGAGCTCAACCATCATGTTGGGCATCAGTTCCGCCAGCCAGGGCAGGTTACGTGTTAAAGCACCGGTCTGCCAATGCTCTGAAACACGGTAGGTCGTCCCAATGATGGGATATTTTTCAGCATCACCTTGTTTGTCCGGTTCAATTACTTTTGTAGCCGGGTTGAGATTATGGCTGTTCATTTTGTTTGCGGTCGGGCTTTCCCAAGGTTCATAGTGTTCGGGGAAAGGACCGTCTTTCATGGAAGTTTTGGCAGCGAACAAACAACCGTGTCCTTCCGGACGCATAATAAACGGTTTGGTGAAGGCCGGTTTGTCCGGACCGGTAGTGCCTATGAAATCAGGGACATCCACGCCAACCCATTTGCCTAATACTTCTGGTTTGGTCGGATCGGCAATGGCATTCGGATCCCATCTGACCAACTGGCGTTCTTCATCACCCGGCCAGGGGGTTACGCCGTCGGGCTGGACCGAACAGCGGTTGTAAACGATTCTGCGATTCATAGGCCATGCCCACCCCCACTCGGGATAAAGGCCCAATCCGCTGGGATCATCCTTTTTGCGCAACTGTGGTTTGTAAATGGTCTTGCCGTCTTTGAAGGTCATCGCTCCGCAATATACCCAGTTGCCGCAGGCCGTGGAACCGTCGTCTTTCAGCTTGGCAAAGCCTTCCACCGGCTTTCCGTCGGCAACATTAAATCCACAGAGCTCGAGTGCTACTTTCATGATATCGTCTTCGCCGTGTTCGTTGTCATAATCCCAGGTCATATTGACAATGGGCTCATCTTCTTTGCGTGTGCTTCCTGCATAGATCTTCTTGATCCGTTTGCCGAGTTCATTGTAGATCCACAGATCGGATTTGGATTCTCCGACCGGATCTGCACCTTTCCAGCGGAATTGTACCCAGCGACCGGTTTGAGCTGCGGTACCTTCTTTTTCATATACAGCCGCGGCTGGCAGGAAAAAGACTTCCGTACCGATTTCAGCAGGAGTATATTTTGCCACATTGGGATTTTCTACCGGTCTGTCCCAAGCCTGGTGAGTCCAGTAATCGGCTGTTTCATTCAGCCACAGGTCAATGGAAACCATCCATTTCAGCTTGGTCAGGGCTTCATGTTCCTTGTTGGCATTAGGGCCGCCTACGACCGGGTTGGTGCCGTTGACAAACAGACCGTCAATCTCCCCGCGGTGCATGGCTTCAAAAAGTTGCATGTGGGAATAGTTTTTCTTTTCATCCCGTTTGGGCAGATAGTGATAGGCATAATCATTGCCGGCATTGGCAGCTTCACCGTACCAGGCTTTAAGCAAGCTGACCACCCATTTGGAACTGTGAATTTTCCAGCCAGAATTGGGGAAACCTTCTTTTACCAGCTCACGTAATTCTTCCAGATTGGTAAAGGGAAGCTTGGCCGCTCCCGGAGTAACGGATCTCACAAAAGAAATCAAATCTTTGTGGGCGGCATTGTTCATCGGTGAATCAATATAGCCTGGGATAATGTGGAAAAGCAAAGCCATATCAGTTGCACCTTGCACATTGTTTTCCCCGCGCAGTGCGTTGACACCGCCGCCGGGTCTGCCCATATTGCCGAGCAGCAGCTGTACGACTGCGAAAGATCTTACATTTTGACTTCCGACCGTATGCTGGGTGATTCCCATGGCATACATAATGGTGCCGGTTTTGTTCGGGGCACCGGTCGCACAGAACATATCCAAGACTTCCAGATACTTGTTTTTAGGGGTACCGGTAATTTTGCACACGGAATCTATATCGTAGCGTTCATAATGCTTTTTCATTAGTTGGAAAACGCAGCGCGGATCCTGCAACGTGGGATCGGTCAAAGGCAGGCCGTCTTCGCCATATTTGTAGTCCCAACTACTGACATCATATTTGCGGTTTTCCTGGTCGTAGCCGGAAAACAGTCCGTCTTCGAATCCATATTCGTCCTTCACAAGGTAAGCAGCATTGGTGTAGTTGACTACATAATCCTTGTGATAGAGTTCGTTATCTATGATATATTTGATCATACCACCCAAAAATGCGATATCCGTTCCTGAGCGTAACGGTGCATACAAGTCCGCCCGGGCTGATGTGCGAGTATAGCGGGGATCAACATGGATAATTTTGGCGCCTCTGTTCTCACGAGCCCGAATCAGCCATTTCATGCTGATGGGGTGATTCTCCGCTGCATTACTGCCCATGATTAGTGCACAATCAGTGTTTTTCAAATCGACTACATGATTGGTCATAACACCCCGGCCAAATGAAGGTGACAGTCCTGCCACCGTTGCGGAGTGTCAGATACGGGCCTGGGTTTCAAGATACACGAGCCCCAGGGAACGCATCATTTTGGACAACAGATAACACTCTTCATTATCCAGTCCGGATCCTCCTAAAGAAGCTATTTTCTCAGTACGGTTTACAATGACATCGTTGCCGTCAGCCAGTTTTTCCGTATGGATAAAGCTGCTGTCTCTGGTTTCCTTGATTCTCTCGGCAATGGTGTCCAGCATCCAATCCCAATCTTTTTCTACCCATTTATCCGTTCCCGGAGCTCTGTATAATGGCTTCTGCACTCTTTTAGGGTTGATGATCTGTTCGCCGGTTTGCGGATCGTAAATTTCCCTCAGGTTGAACATGGCGGCGCCTTTTGAACAAGCTCCTCCAATATTGATAGGATTATCAGGATCTCCATGTACACTGAGCAATTTTTGAAACTTCCCGGCACTATCCTTTTGTGCATAAACAACCAAACCGCATCCCGATGCACAATAGGGACAAACTGTAGGCGTTGGAGTTACGTTTTTGATACGTAATTCTTTGATTGCGCTGGCGGTGGCATTCATATTGAAACCGAGATCGGTTACTGCCATGGCAGCCGCTGTAGCTCCGGTTACCTTAAGGAACTGTCTGCGGGTAACCTTCATAGTACGAACACTCTCCTTTCCCCTCCCGAATTTTAAAACACTGTGGAAATGCTAACCAGAATCAGGACCCGGATCGTATACTCCAATCACCCTTTCAATGGAGCAACAATCGTAATCCAGCCACTAAAAAGTGAAAACCTTTCACCTCCTTAAGAGGATAAATATCGCCTAAAAAATATATCTAAAAAATAAACCCCTTATTGAAAGACAAAAAACCACAAACACACACTGCTCTCAAAAACAGAACAGTGCAATTATGGCTCCTTTCCACAATAAGGGGAGATAAACCCGTTTCCAAGTCTACCCAATGGCTGGTTGCCTTGACTTTGCGTTTTAGGCTGACAGCTTCAGAGCTTTCTTTATAATTATATTTACATTGAACTAATTCGATAAAAGTTTAATTATTCCTCTATTTTAACAGCAAAATCAGGGAATATTTCACAGTATATTTTAACTTTTCATGAAAACCTTGGTTAATAACCTTGTTGATATATAATTTGTCCGGTCAGATCGGTTTCATAACCACCAAAAAAAAGTACCCTTTCTTTAAATTCATCACTGCGGATTACGCTCAGCAAGCATTCCAGCTGCTGGTCCGGCATGGTCTCGGTCAGAATACAAAGATCGTAACGTTCTACATCGATCGGCACGAAGTCAAGACCCATGGCTTTGGCACTGGCAAAAATGGCCATGCCGGTATCACAGGCATCGTTTTTTATGGCGGCGGCAACGGCCAGATGGGTGTATTCCTCGCGCTGATAGCCGTTAATGTCGGCTGACGATATCCCTTTCTGCTTTAACAAATGATCCAGCAGAATCCTGGTGCCGGCACCTTTTTGACGATTGATGTAACGCAGGTCGCTTCTGGTTAAATCGCTGATACTCTTAATGCCAAGGGGATTGCCGGGTGCAACCACCAGTCCCTGATGGCGTTTAACCAGGTTGACCAGCAGATATTTTTCGTTTGGCAGGTATTTGTGTAAATAACTGATATTATAGCCGCCCTCTTCATCCAGCAAATGCAGACCGGCAAAATGGGTTTCTTTGCGTCGCAGTGCCATGATGCCGCCCATACTGCCAACGTTGGTGGAGACCAGGCGGATACCGTGATCACGATAGAGGATATCAATCAGAAAATCAATGCTCATATCATGGCTGCCCAGGGTGATCAAACTGTTTTGCATCTCACGGCGGGAGCGATGAAGTGATATCTTACAGCCTGCACCGGCTTGCAGTCCTTCCTGGCCTCGTTCGACATGCACTGTTCCGTCGGATTTCACCAGAATGCTGCTCAGTCCTGCCCCGCGATTGAGCGGATAAGCAATATATCTGTCGTTGATCACGGCTGCATTCACATTAATGTATTCATCCACGCCCATGGGGGAAGGCAACTTTTTAGATATGGTTGCGGTCATGGTTTTATCTCCGGGAAGATGCCTTCCTGCTTTGCGATACAGGATCGGTCGGGCAAAAAGATTAAATATCAATCCAGCTGAAATTGGATAACCGGGAACGCCGATCACTGGTTTTTGTTCGATAATACCTAATATAGCTGGCTTGCCGGGCCGGACCGCCACGCCATGCACCAGGATTTCACCCAGTTCTCTGACAATGCCGGCTGTATAGTCTTCTCGACCGGCGGAGGATCCCGAACAAATTACGATGATGTCAGCCAGCGGCTCGACTTCCAAAACAGCCTGCCTGATCTGCTCACGGTCGTCGATCACAATGTCATGACGCAGACACTCGGCACCCCATTCACGAGCCAGTCCCATCAGCATGTAACTGTTTGATTCCACGATATCTCCAGGCGCCATGGTGATGCCGGCTGTATCAACCAATTCTGTTCCGGTCGGAATTACAGCCAGCACTGGTTTTTTTATAACGGGGACCGTTTCAACGCCTGCCGTGATCAGTGCTGCCAGTTCATAAGGACCAATTGCGCGCAGACTGGACAGAACCATATCACCTTCTACCATGTCTTCGCCAATCGAACGAATATGTTGCCAGGGCACTGCTGCCTTGATGATTTGGATATGATCATCAAAGAAATTAACCTCTTCGATCATAATTACCGCATCATATTCCTTGGGAACCAAATCACCCGTATCAACTTCCAGATAGTCGCCGGCCATGATGTTGACTGGACTGGCTTCCGTAGCACCGACTGTCATGGCAGACTTTACCGCCACTCCATCCATGGCCGAAGCCACATAGTGGGGCGAAGAACGTCTGGCAATGACCGGCTCCGCCGTGACCCGATACAGTGACTCTCTCACCGGGGAGTATTCCACGGTACGTTGAAACCAACCGCAGGATTGCAGTTTGTCCATAAACAATTGCAGCGCTTTCTCCTGGGGCATGTTGTCGATATAAATATTTCTGCTCATGGGCATCCTCCATTAAGATAATCGTTGTTGCTTCATTTGTAGCTAGTCCTGGATTTAAGTATAATGGATTGCAGGAACGAAATAAAATGATAAGGAGTCAAGCATGCAGGAATTTCTAAAAGTCCTGACTTATCAGAATGCGCGGGAGATTTTACGTGAACACTTTTCACTGCCATCAACCGAAATGATAGCCCTGCAGGACTGCTTTGACCGCATTCTGGCAGATGACATAATCAGTCCGGAAAACATGCCGGCCTTTACCCGTTCCACAGTAGACGGTTATGCGTTCAACTGCACAGACAGTTATGGCAGCAGCGAGAGCCTGCCGGGAATGCTTGCCTATATTGGTTCGGTATCCATGGGAAAGGAAACCCCTTTGAAGGTTGGCCCCGGTCAATGCGCCTGGATGCCCACCGGAGGCATGTTGCCGGAGGGCAGCAATGCAGTGATCATGGTGGAATATACGGAACGATTGGACGAAGATACCGTGCTGGTTTTTCGCCCGGTGGGTGCCTGGGAAAATGTGATGCAGTCAGGAGAGGATATTGCTGCCGGAGATTTGATATTTTCCCGCGGACACAAAGTACGTCCCCAGGACATCGGACTGCTGGCTTCATTGGGCATAAAAGAAGTGTCGGTATACAGCCCGTATCATGTCGGTATATTGTCAACCGGCGACGAGATCATCCCTTTTCAGGAACAACCCCGGCCTGGTCAAATCAGAGACGTCAACACCTGGGCCATCAGCGCTGCGCTCCAGTCATGCGGGGCAGTTGCCTGTCCATATCCGCTGGTAAAAGATGATCTGGCGTCTTTAAAACAAGCCATTGCTTTTGGACTCAAAGAAAATGATTTATTATTGGTATCAGGCGGCAGTTCCATCGGGATCGCCGACTATACCCTGGAAGCCATGCTGTCAATGCCGGACAGCCAGTTGCTTTTCCACGGCATCGCCATCAAACCCGGCAAGCCCACCCTGGCAGTCAAAACCGGTTCGCAGCTGATCATCGGACTGCCTGGTCATCCCGTATCAGCCCTGATGATTTTTCATATCATTTGTGCGCCGCTGTTGCGCCAGTACAAAGCTTGGCAGGAAAAAGGCCGCCTGACCGTCAACGTAGCTTCCCAGGCCGGACGCGACGATTTTATCCCAGCCCAATTGATCAACTGTGAAACCGGACTGGCGGTCAAACCCTTGCTGGGCAAGTCCGGCCTGATGAACATCCTCGCCCAGGCCGATGGCTATATCCACATCCCCTACGAAAAACAAGGCCTGCCAGCCAGCGAAGAAGTCCCCGTAACCCTCTTCTAATGGCCAAACCATACTAAAACTGACGGCGAAGCCCGGCAAAGGCGAAGCCGAGCCCCTGACGGCGAAGCCCGGGCAAAGGCGAAGCCGAGCCCCTAACGGCGAAGCCCGGCAAAGGCGAAGCCGAGCCCCTGACGGCGAAGCCAATGGCAGAGCCCAAACAGA
>DAOTHZ010000022.1:0-6921 GCA_035447945.1 Syntrophomonas sp. | reverse complement strand
GGCAAAGGCGAAGCCGAGCCCCTGACGGCGAAGCCAATGGCAGAGCCCAAACAGAAAACCGTCACGAGAGGTTTATGCTTTAGTATAGCGCAGGGGGTAAGGCGGCAGCCGTGCGCTGGTGAGCAACGATGCCAGGAACGGCAGAGCCACTACCAGTTATTGCAGTTCCGCCAGCAGTTCAGTCAGCAGTTCCTGCCGAACCTCCTCGATCCGCTCAAAATCCATGGCCGGCACATAAAAGCTCTCCAACTCGTCATGCCACTCCTTGGCCGTCTTGATATGCGCGACTGCTGCCCGTATTCCCGCCGCAAACCGTTCCCGGCTGGAAAAAATCGCCTTGGCCCGGGAGTCCAGTACAGACTGATCCAGGAACTGGTCAAAATCAAGAAAACGCTTAAACCTGCGCGTCGGCCAGGCTGTCTCGTAATCAATGACGGCAGATGAGAAATCCACCAGCGCGGTTTTGTTGTCAGGGATGATGATCATATCAATTTCTTCGGGATCAAACGGACAGTGAAAGACTTCAGCGAAGACCCCGCCCAGCTCAATTCTGGTCAAGATATAACGCATGAGCTCCTTACCGCCGCCGCCCGGACTGCCCTTCACTCCCAGCACGGTCAGATCGCTTTCCAACAGACTCTCAGCCTGGGAAGCAATCCCGGCAGGAGTGATGGCGCCGGCAAACAAATGACGCAGCCTGCCCCCGGCCGCTCGATGATCCTGTAAAAATTCTTCCGCCAGCGCCAGAATGTTGCGTTTGACTGCTTGCTCGTCCCGGGCTTCCTGAAGGTAGGATTTCCATTCCCGGAAGGCCAGTTTGGATTCTGCCAGACGGTTGTAGCCCGTTGAAAAGACAGTCCGATCAGATCCGTCAGCTTCTCAATGTCAGCCCGGTTTTTCTTGAGCAAGGAAGCATCCCAGTATTCACCCAGATTAATGATTCGATCCACCGCCCCGGGATAGCGCGGGTCGACAACATGAGGAGAAGTGCCGTCCAGGATACAAACCTGGCCATGCCCGCCTACGACCGCGTCCAGAGAATTGTTGTCAGAGGAACACCAGTGGCATTCAGCCTCAATTTGCTGCGAACCCAAATCGTCTGCAATGCTTTTCATAAAAGTAGATTTTCCGGTTCCCGGTCCTCCTTTGAGGATGACCTTGGTTTTAACCTGGGGCGGCACGATTTGGTCATAGAAAGAAAAAAAACCGTAACAACTGTTTGCCCCGGGAAAAAGATGTCTTGTTCCTGCCATCATACGACCTCCACACAATTTGTTTTGTCCAGGCGCTTGTCAAACAGTATTTGCACAAGTGCAGACATTATTTATATATGAAGAAATGATGGATACATGTCTGGAACTGTCACAATGCAAGGAAAAATTTTTAGTTTTTCCAAATCAACTCCCGCAATCTGCCTCCGCTCATATATAATCAAATAATACCGGCGGATCGCTGTGATATTCATCTGCTGGAAACAGGAGGTCAAATTTGCATAGTATCTGGCAATTAAAACCCTATAACGATGAAATTGCATCCACAATAAGCCGTGAGCTCAATATAAATCTGCCGGTGGCACGCCTGTTGGTGCAAAGAGGCAATCAAAATGCAGCCCAGGCTAGTCGTTTTTTATATCCGCAATTGAACATGCTGGAAGATCCGCTCAAGATGAAGGGGATGAAGCAAGCCCTGGAGCGCATTGACAAGGCTATGGCGGCCGGGGAAAAAATTGTGGTTTACGGAGATTATGATGCCGACGGTGTGTGCAGCATCGTCATTTTAATGGAGTGCTTTGAGCGAATGGGTTATCCTGTTGATTACTATGTGCCCAACCGTTTTCGGGAGGGCTATGGTTTGAATGCAGAGGCTCTGCAGCTGCTCAGTGAACGGGGCTGCAATCTCGTCATCACAGTTGACTGCGGCATCTCTTCGCTGGCGGAAGCGGAGCTTGCCCGCTCATTGGGGATGGATTTGATCATCACCGATCACCATACACCGGCAGAAAAACAGCCGGCTGCCCATGCGGTTATCAATCCCAAGAATGACCAATTGCCGTCTATTGCCAATTTGGCAGGTGTCGGGGTCAGTTATAAACTGGCCTGTGCCTTGATGCGCGCAAAGGGAATGGAGCCCGGACAGGACTGGCTGGAACTGGTTGCCTTGGCGACCGTGGCAGATATCGTGCCCTTGCGGGATGAAAACCGCATTCTGGTGAAATACGGTCTGGTCGCGCTGGGAAACACGACCCGGCCTGGTTTGATTGCCCTGCTGGAAAAGACCGGCCTGTGCGGCAAGCCCATTACTGCCGTTCACATCGGTTTTATTCTGGCCCCCCGGCTCAACTCCGCCGGACGCATTGATTCCGCCCGCCAAAGCGTAGCGTTGCTGTTGAGCAAGAATCCAGAAGAAGCCCGGTTGCTGGCGGAAGAATTGTGCCGATTGAATGATGAACGTCGGGAGATTGAAGAGTCAATTTATGAGCAGGCCCTGCTTGCTCTGCCTGATTTGGAAGCGCAAAGATTTATCCTGGCAAACGGTGAGAATTGGCATGAAGGCGTCATCGGCATTGTTGCTTCCCGTTTGGCCAACAAGTTTCATCGCCCTGCCATCGTGATATCCTGGGAAGGAGAGCAGGGCAAGGGCTCCGCCCGCAGCAGCGGAGATTTTGATCTCCATGCCGCTTTGCAAGCCTGCAGTTCCCATCTGCAAAGATTCGGCGGCCATCGCATGGCGGCCGGGCTGGGTTTGCGCCGAGACAAGCTGACCAGTTTCTGCCAGGCCTTGCAGGAGTACATGTTGGGGCAGGAACTGCCTGCGTTGGGGAAAAAGATATATCCAGTTGATCTGGAAGTCGATGAAGCCGATCTCAGCCTCGAGCTATGGAATGAAATTGAACAATTGGCTCCGTTTGGGGAAGGCAATCCTTCCCCCAAGCTGGTTTTGCGCAGCAGTCCGCTGCATGAATTATGGCTGGTGGGCGCCAACGAAGCCCATTTTAAATTCAAAACCGGTGACAAGCATTTGGATGCCATTGCTTTTAACGGTGCAGACATGATGAAACCCGCATTAAAAATCTGCAAACAGGATCTGCTGTTTGATCTGGCTGAGAACAACTTTAAAGGGCGCAGCAGCCTGCAGTTAAAAATCAGGGATATCAAACCGGCCTGGAGAGATGATCAGGGAGTAGGCGATAATGCGTATTCCGAGCAGCTAAAAACGGTAGTACGGACGACGATTGATGAACTGGTCAACGGTCATCCGGTGCTTTTCATCTATCCCACCCTGCGCAGCCTGAAAAAACATCTGGTCATGCTGCAAGCCTTGGTTAAAGCCGGGTTGCTGGTGGAGATGCACGGTCAATTGGAAAAAAAGAGCCGGGAGATCATCATGCGGCAGTTTCGCCAGGGCGAGAGCAGGATTTATTTGAGCACCCAGGCTTTTATGGAATACCTGGCGGCACCCGGAGAGTCAGGTGATTTGCATTTGCCAGGCTGGCCATCTTCTCTAAAAACAGCGGTTCGCTTTTGGCCCGAGACGGAGGAAATGGTTGCTGGATGGCAACAACCGGATCTTCATCGGTTGGCTGTCAAACTCAATCCCCGCCTGCATTTCCAGATAAGTCAGGACCAGCGGGAGGGGACAGGACGCCATGTCATCTACGTGAATCGGCCGGCGTCCGTTAATACAGTCTTGCAACAACATCCCCGCGCAGCAGTGGAAGCCGGAAACATTGCGCCCGATCTACGCCGCAGCATCCGCCAGCGCTTTCGCAACAACCGGACCGGGCTTTTGCTGGTGGATGGCACCCATCCGCCAGGGGCCGGTCAATTGGGCAGGATCGATGCATTTACCTTGCTGGACAGCCCTTTTGCCTGCTGTGAGCTGGCAGCAGTGGCTGATTATGTGGACAATTTGGAACTGCCCCTGCAAGTGGGTTTTACTGCTGCCGACCTGGACCGCAACGACAGCTATTTACAGCGTATCTATCCGGAACCTTCCCGGCTGGGGCTTATCTGGCACACGTTGGCTGCTGCCGGGAGTGGTAAAGCGCTGCGGCTGGAGGAAGCAGCCTTGTTGACCCGGCTGAACCGTGATGTAGGCAGTGAAATCAGCCGTCTGGAGCTCTCCGCGGCTTTGCGCATAATGACTGATCTGGACTTGTGCCAGTGCCAGAAAAGCGGTAGTATTATGGCAATAAACTTTCATTCCACTGCCAAAGACGCATTACGGCCAGAATCGTCGCCCTATTTTCAAGAAGGAAAAAAAGAGAAAGAGCAATGGGAACGCTGGCGTACAATGGTGCAAAAATATACTGGTATGGTGATGTAATTGGGACCACAAGTCATTTTGGACCGAATTAAACAATATGACCTCAATGCCAACTTCGACTTGATCACCAAAGCCTACAGTTACGCTGAGGCTGCGCATGGGGGGCAAAAGCGGATTTCCGGTGAGCCGTATATCATTCACCCGGTTGAGGTAGCCATGATTCTTACCGAAATTGAAATGGATACGGCTTCGATTTGTGCTGCCCTTTTACATGATGTAATTGAAGATACTGCCTACAGTTTTCTTGATCTGCAGGAAGAATTCGGAGAAGAAATTGCCTTGCTGGTTGAGGGAGTCACCAAATTGAGCCGCATCGAATTCAGTTCCCGGGAAGAAGCCCAGGCTGAAAACCTGCGGAAAATGTTCATTGCCATGGCCAAAGACATCCGGGTGATCATGATCAAACTAGCAGATCGCCTGCATAATATGCGTACTCTTCAATATCAACCCGAGCACAAGCAAAAAGAAATCTCCCGGGAAACCATGGATATCTTTGCACCGCTGGCTCATCGCCTGGGAATCTTTAAGTTTAAATGGGAATTGGAAGATCTGGCTTTCCTTTATCTTGATTCAGAGATGTACTACGAAATTGCCCGCCGCCTCAAGACCAAACGCAAAGATCGGGAAGCCTATGTTCACGAACTGATCCAGCGCATTGCAAAGGGACTCGATCAAATCGGCATCCAGGGTGATATTGCCGGACGCCCCAAAAACATATACAGCATCTATAAAAAAATGCTGAAACAAAACAAAGGCATTGACGAGATCTATGACAAGATTGCCATCCGGGTTATTGTTGAACATGTACGCGATTGTTACGGTGTGCTGGGGATCATTCATACCATGTGGAAACCCTTGCCGGGGCGCTTCAAGGATTACATCGCCACCCCCAAGCCCAATATGTATCAGTCTTTACATACGACGCTGATCGGCCAGGGCGGAGAGCCCTTTGAAGTGCAGATCAAAACCTGGGAAATGCATCGTACCGCTGAGTCGGGCATTGCGGCCCACTGGAAGTACAAGGAAGGCATTACCGGCGAGAAAGATAAAAAGTTTGATGAAAAATTGGCCTGGCTGCGCCAGATCATGGAGTGGCAGCAGGATATCAAAGATACCGGCGAGTTCATGGAATCATTAAAAATTGATCTGTTCGAAGACACGGTGTTTGTTTTTACGCCCAAGGGAGCGGTATTTGAACTGCCCAAAGGCTCATGCCCGGTGGATTTTGCCTACCGGGTTCATACTGAAGTCGGACACAAGTGTATCGGGGCCAAGGTGAATGGACGTATTGTACCGCTCGATTTTCAACTAGCCAATGGCGATATCGTAGAAATACTGACCTCCAAACAGTCCAATGGACCTACCGCCGACTGGCTGAATTTCGTCAAGACCTCTTCTGCCCGAGGTCGGATCAAACATTGGTTTAAGAGGGAAAAACGGGAGGAGAATATTCTCAAAGGTCATGACACGCTGGAACTGGAACTCAAGAAAAAGCATCTTGATCCGCGGGAACTGATGAAAGAATGCAAAATGCTGGAAGTAGGAGCCCGGTTCTCGCTCAACAAGGCGGATGACCTGTATGCAGCCCTGGGAGACGGCAGCATCACCGTCAATCAGGTGATCAATAAAATGAAGGAAATGTTCTTTGAGAATATTCAACTGGACGATGTTTTAAATGTTCCGCAGACCACCGGAGTACACCGTGATCGTGAGACATCTTCCCTGAAGATCAAAGGTGTGGATGATGTAGTGATAAGACTGGCCCACTGCTGCAATCCCTTGCCCGGTGACGAAGTGCTGGGTTACATAACCAGAGGCCGGGGCGTATCCGTCCATCGCCGCGACTGTCCCAATCTAATCAACTACCTGCGCAATGAGAAGGATCGGGTCATGGAAGTGGAGTGGGCCAGTGAAATCGGTGTTTATGTGGTGGAACTGGAGGTCAAGGCCATGGATCGCCCGCGCCTGACGACCGATGTCATGAATGTTATCGCTGATACCAGAATACAGATAAATTCTGTGTTTTCCAGGGTTACCAAGAATGGACTGGCTTTGCTCAATTTGAAGCTGGAAGTCATGGACATGGGACACCTTACCGCTGTGAAACAGAGAATCCAGAAAGTCAAGGATGTCATTGAAGTTAGAAGAGTATTGCCGGGAGAGATAAGAGGTGAGTAGATGCGGGCTGTAATACAAAAATGTTTGCACAGCAGCGTAGTGGTCGACAACCGGGAGACTGCCCGTATCGGACCGGGACTGCTGGTTTTGCTGGCAGTTAAGAAAGGCGATGACTGCCAGGATGCAGATTACATGATGGACAAGATTATGAATTTGCGCATATTTGAGGATGAGCAAGGCAAAATGAATCTGTCCCTGCTTGACACCGGCGGAGAAATGCTCATGGTCAGTCAGTTTACGCTGTACGGTGATGCCCGCAAAGGACGGCGGCCAAGTTTTTCTGAGGCAGAAGACCCGGAGGCGGCCAAAGCCTTGCTGGATTATTGTGAGGAACGGATCAGGGTGAAAGGGATTCGGTTGGCAACCGGAACCTTTGCCGCTCATATGCAGGTCAATCTCTGTAATGACGGACCCTGT
>DAOTHZ010000021.1:0-29464 GCA_035447945.1 Syntrophomonas sp. | reverse complement strand
AAACGGATAATTTCATCAGAAGCATTCACGAACATTTGCCCAAATCACTGTGTGATAATCTAACAAGCCTTTTTATTTCTGCTAAAGAATAAGAATCTGTCACCAAAAGCAAGCAGGAATTACTGTAAAATATCACAAAGACAAAACTTACTTTTGCCGCTACAATTAAAGAAAACTTTATGTTAAAATTTTATCATATTATTTAGAATATTTACACAATTAGTTGAATTTTAGAGACTTAAGATGTAAACGGGAGTGAAGTATATGACAGACAACCATCATGAAAACAAAAGTTTCCGGGAAAAATATCTAAACAAGAAGGTAATCCTTATCGCTCTGAGCATTGCTGTGGTCTTGGGCGTGATGGTCGCAGCGGGATTATTAAAGGCCAGTGAAAATCCTTCTTTCTGTAAAACCTGCCATATTATCAGGCCTTTTTATGAATCCTGGAATGAAGGAATTTACCTCGATCACAAACACGCCCTGGAAAATATTGAATGCTTGGATTGCCATCACCGTACCATTCCGGAAAAAGCCATGGAAGGTCTCAATTATATCACCGGCAACTATGAACTTCCGCTGCAGGCCGCTCTCGGCGACCGCGCTTTCTGTCTCGATTGCCACAAGGAAGGCGGTCAAGGAGAAGGCTGGGATGAAATCGTGGCAGCCACAGATTATGAAGACTCCAATCCACATGATTCCCATCACGGTGAACAAGACTGTAATCTGTGTCACAACATGCATGGCAAGTCCAAACCGATGTGTGTTGAATGTCATCTTTGGGGATGGTATGATGAATTGGACGAAAGCTGGTCAACCGAATTTGAAGAAGAAATTTAATCATTGATGCCCGGGAGATGACCGAATGCGCTTTTACAATTATATTTCTTCGATGAACGCAGGTCTGATCCTGTTGGGTTTGATTGGCATCGCTTCGGCTATTGGCTCAAGCCTGTGGCCCGAGATGTTTTTTAAAACTGTTTATTTTCGGCTGTTGTTGCTGTTGTTCTTTGTGAACATGGCTTTGTGTACCTTCAACAGCATTAAAAAGTTGGTTGCCGGCAAAAAGAGAATCCTGCACAACAAAAGGCAGATGTTGCGAAGCATCTGCCTTATTATGCTCCATTCCGGTATTGTTTTGATTATTGTTGGTGCCAGTCTAAATTCCTGGTGGGGGCATTCGGTGCAATTGAGCATTCTGCAGGGCGATACGGTGGAGATCAACCGGATTATCCCGGTAAATACTCCTTTTCAAGTAAAACTGTTGGATTTTTCCATCCCCTTTAATGAAGATGGTTCTCCGGCGCAGTATTACTCTACCCTGCAGGTTGCTTCTTCCGGTCAGAATGAATTGCAACAGACCATCAGTGTGAATCATCCCCTCACCTTTGCCGGGGTCAAGTTTTATCAAAACAGTTATGGCTATTTGTTGAACGCTGGCGCCGAAGATGGGGAAACAAGCAAAGATCTGCTGGTACAGGATGGTGACTGGATAAGTTTTGAATCGACCCGTCGCACTGTCAAGGTTTTTAAATATATCCCTCATTTTGATCCATCTCTGGGCATGCAGACCAAGTCCCTGGAACCGAAAAATCCGCGCGTCATTTATACGGTTTATGAAGGCGAGCATATGCTGGGGGTGGGGACCGCGCCTTTCAAGGAACGGATCAAAATAGACGAGCAGACGTACATCACTTTTGCCCAGGTAAGACCTTACTCGATCCTGACGGTAAAAACCGACCCTGGGATGCCGCTGACAGCTGCCGGAGGCATATTGCTAATGCTGGGTATCAGTATCGTTTTGCTCATGCCCCGCAAAAAACCTAACCGCTCACAGTCAGACAAGGAGGATATCGCATCATGATCTCAATCGAACATCTGCTTATCTATGTCATTTTTCTTCTTTATCTGGCCTCCATGGTATTTTATTGGGCAGCTCGTCAAACCCCTGCCTGGATGCGCTATGCTTCCTGGCTGGCAATGTTCGGGTTACTGTGCAACTTCCTGGCGCTGGCTTATCATGTTGCCTATAGTCACCGCCTGCCGCTAACCAATGGCTATGAATTTATGATGAGTTTCGTTTTCATTACCGTATTATCCCATCTGCTCTATGAAAAACGGAGCCGGCATGCCGCTGCGGGAGCTGCGGTTATGTTGATTAATGTCCTGCTGATGGTATCGATTATGGTTTTGATGCCTCAGCAAATCGGGCAAGCCGGTCCCTTGATGCCTGCATTGAAAAGCCCCTGGCTGATCTCCCATGTTTTGACTGCCATTGCTGCCTACAGCGCTTTTGCTCTCGTCTCGGGACTGGCACTGGTAAAATTGCAAGCCAACAATCCTGCGGACGATCATGACATCTACCGCATTACTTCGTTGGGATTTGTCATGCTTACCTTGTCAATTGTTTTGGGTGCAATCTGGGCCGAACAAGTATGGGGCAGTTACTGGACCTGGGATCCCAAAGAAACCTGGGCATTGATCACCTGGATCATTTACGCCATTTATCTGCACCTGCACCGTCAGCGCGGCTGGCGGGGCAATAAAGCCCGCATCCTGCTGATTGCCGGATTTGTACTGGTGCTGTTTACCTTCTTTGGGGTCAATTATCTATTGCCAGGTCTGCACAGTTATGCATAGACAATGATCGTTTATTCGGCTTCTCCAAATTAACCAGAGAAAGGAGGCGCTCTGATGTTTGCTCTGATTGGTAATTTCGGTCCCTGGGAAGTGGGGCTCATTCTGTTGATTATTCTAATGATTGTCGGCCCCGGCAAGCTTCCCAAAGTTGCTGAATCGATGGGAAAAGCGATCAAAGGGTTCCGCGGTTCGGTAAAAGATGATGATAAACGTGAAATTTCCTGATCAAACATTCGGCAAAAAAGTGGTTGCGAACCATAAACGAAAAGGCTGTTCCTTTATCTGTTTTCAGATTTGGAACAGCCTTTTGCAATTCTTGGTCAGCCATGTCCGGGATGATTTACACGTCTTCTTTGTTAATCTTCCTCCAGATGTTGAGTTTTTCTGCTTCCTTGATTAAATCATCGCGGAACTGGGGGTGGGCCAGCTCGATCAATTTTTCCGCCCGCTGCCAGGTTGGTTTGGCGCGCATCTGAACCGCACCGTACTCGGTCACAATATAATCCACCTGCTGACGTGGAATGGTTACAATGCTGGCCGGAGTAAAGGTTGGCACAATCCGTGAGTGTAAATTTCCATCTTTGTCCTTATAAGATGAAGTCATGCAAAGGAAGCTTTTCCCGTCCCGGGAGAACTGTGCCCCCAGGACAAAATCCCACATTCCGCCATTACCGGAGATTTGCACCGGACCTTTGCTCTCTGCATTTACCTGAGTATAAAGGTCGATCTCGACGCAATTGTTAATGGATACAAAATTGTCGAGTTGGGAAATAATCCGCGGATCATTGGTATAATTAACCGGATAGGAGGCAAAGGCAGGATTATTGTCCATGTATTCATAAAGTTTGTGACTGCCAATGGCAAAGGTATATGCTACCCTGTTCCGGTCAATCTGTTTGGCGTGGCCATTCATACGTCCGGATTGCATCATATCCATGTAGGCATCGACCACCATTTCTGAATGGCCTCCCAGGTTTTTCAGATCGGAGTCAGCAATCATCTTGCCGACCGCATTGGGCATACCGCCAATCCCAAGCTGGATGCATGATCCGTCGTGGACATAATCCATAATGTGGCGGGCAATTTGCTTGTCTTCTTCGCTGGGAACAGCGCCGGGGATATCCGGCAGAATGTCATCATCAGAAGCTTCCACAATGTAATCCACCTGGGATATATGGATGGCTTCCTCAGCGCCTCCCAAACATACCGGAATACTTTTATTGACTTCCACTATCACATAATCAGCTGACTCTGCATTTGCCATCGTTTCTGAATTTTGCGGTCCGAGATTGAACCAGCCGTGTTTGTCCATCGGGCAGACCCTGATGATGGCAACATTTCTGTGTTCAGCGATCCCATCTCGATACAAACTGGGTGCCTGATGATAGAGTATGGGCGAATAATAACACAGTCCGTAACTCTGCAGGACTCTCGCGATTTTACTGAATTGCCAGTCATGGTAGGTAAAACAATCCCTTACTTTGGCAACCTCTGGAACCGGTGGAATGGTGACCGCACAATAAACTTTGACATCGCGCAGTTCGGTCCGTTTCGCCAGTGCCTGATCACAAAGCACTGGTTTCCCGTTAAAGAAACCATAATCAACAATATCACCGGTTTTAACACATTTAACGGCTTCCTCGGCTAATACCAGTTTGCGACGGTATTCTCCCTGATACATTCTACTCCCCCTCACCTGTTTTTTAATAACTTGTCGACCGTTCCCCCAAAAGATTTCAGCTAAACTTGATATAATTTTTGGAAATATGTAAATATTCTATACTATTTTATCATAGACAATAGTCAACGATTGGTGAATTAAGGGGGCAGTTTATTTTTTTATTGGAATATAGGAGGCTGGCATGTTATTAGAATGCCTTAAAATTGCAGTAATGCGTTCTGAATAAACGGAATTATTTTATGATGAGCAATTATAGGTAAAAATATTAAAAACCCGTTCATTTCTACAGAACGGGTTTTCGTCACTCGGTTTATGGTTACGAGGTTTTCAATAATTCCTCAATACTTTGCACTACTTCGGCAGTCATAATGCCGCCGGCAAACTTTGGTTCTCCGTTGATCAAGGTAATCGGATACGGATAACCCATTTGCAATACCCGGCTCATGATCGGATAATTATCCAATCCCTCTTTATCGACATCGACATATTTTACTTCAACCCGATCGCCGAATTGAAGTTTCAGTTCATTGGCCATGATATTAACCGTTTCTTCGTAACTGACAGCTGTTCCACAACTGGCTGCTGACGAGCAGTCGCTGCTGCAGTTTCATCCACCGCTCATCATCTGGGTCCCCTGCAGGACTTCAATCAGTAATCTTTCTTTGTTGTCGGGCATAAACCTGCTCCTTTCTTTTCCAGTACGCATAAATATTATACTTCAAAAGCATCATAACAGGTAAATTTTAAAATAGCAAGAAACAGCAACCACTTTTCCTGCCCTATTTATGATTAGCTTCATAAACAACTTTATCGCCTTTGGCAATGCCATCATAGCGTCCGTTTTTTGGTTTTGCTTCCTGCCTTTGCTGTGACAAAAAACCGCAGATCCAGCTCAAGGCCAGACCTGCGGTAATATGTTTTCAATGATTCCCGGTAGTGGTTAGCGAATATTTTCTTCAGCAATATCAATGGCGCTGGTATCTCCCATGGCAATGACTTTTTGAATCGTGAAGATATCCGGCAGAATATTCATGATATAGAATCTGGCACTGGTGATTTTACCTTTGTAGAAACCGGCATCATAATGATCTTCACCAACCTCTGCCAGTTTCTTGGCGGCCAGAATCGCCTGATCAAGGATGCACATGCCGCAATATATCATGGAGGTGGCATGCAGAATCCGGGTAGCATAAAGACCCAGCATCGGAATCTTGCCACCTTGCATATAGCCGTTGAAGGAACCCATGATGCCCCCAAAGGCCGCAAAGGCTTCTTCGTAGAGTTTAATCAGATCTTCAAAACCGGCAGCTTCCTTGGCGGCTGCAATGAATTTGCCAACTTCACCGAAAAAGCTCATCAGCACTTTGCCTTTTTTCATGGTGAATTTGCGGGCACAGAGATCAAGCGCCTGGATGTAGTTGGTGCCTTCCCAGATGGAGAAGATTTTTACATCGCGGGCATACTGGGCGACCGGATATTCTTCGATAAACCCGTAACCGCCGTAGCACTGAATGGCATCGCAGATCAAATCCCAGGCCATGTCAGAAGCATAGGCCTTGCAAAGCGGATTGCCGATATGGAACATCAGGTTTCCGAATTCCCTCTCTTCCGGATCATCGCTGTCATGGGAAAGATCGATATAATAATAAGTCTTCATGATCATGGCACGAATCGCTTCAACACAGGCTTTTTGCTTGATCAGCATGCGTCTGATGTCTTCGTGTTCAATAATTCTGACAGCGCCGCCCTTCATATCAGTTAATTTGGCGGACTGAACTCTCTCTTTGGTATAAGCAATGGCCTGCTGATAAGCAGCATTGGCAGTACCTAATGCCAGCATACCGGTTCCCAGTCTTTCTTCGTTCATCATCTGGAACATCTGTGACATGCCTTCACCCTTGCCGTCTTCTCCGGGAGGATTGCCGATCAGCCAGCCAAAGCATTTGTCGTTTTCACCAAAGGCCAGTTGACAGGTCGCTGAACCTTTCAGACCCATTTTGTGTTCAATGGCAACGGTAAGAACGTCATTGCTGTCACCCATTGAGCCATCTTCGTTGACCCATATCTTGGGCACGATAAATAGAGAAAGTCCGCCCGTGCCTTTGCGGGCACCATCAATCCTGGCCAGTACCAGATGGACAAAGTTTTTGGCAATATCATGATCACCAGCGGTGATAAACATTTTGCTGCCTTTGATTTTATAAAGACCGGGGGTATCCGTTGCAAAAGCCTTGGTTGCAGCATTGCCGACATCAGATCCGGCACCGGCCTCGGTGATGCACATGGTTCCGCCCCATTCACCGGAGAACATTTTCGGCAGGAATCTTTCTTTTAGCTCAGGGCTTGAATAGGTTTGAATAACGCCGCCGGCACCAGCCGTCAAGCCATAGTATGTAGCCACTGCCGGAGATGCGTTGATCTGCATTTCGCCATAAGCCGCACATACGACCAAGGGCAAACGTCCTTCCGCTTCACGGTCGGCGCTCTGCGGTCCCAAACCCGCATCCATCACCGTGCTATAAGCTTTTTTAACGGCTGGGGGCGTAACGACCACCCCATCTACAAACTTCAATCCGATTTCGTCACACTCCTGGTTGGCTGGAGCGATCACATCACGGCAAATCTTATAACTGACATCGATAAAGGAATCAATATCGTCTTTGCTGTAATAATCACGATATGCTTCCATGCCAAACAGTTTGTCCATATCGAGCCATTCTTTCAAAATAAACAGCTGATCTCTGGTATCATAGATAAAATTCCCTGCGCTCAATCCAATCCGCCTCCTTAAAATCTCTTAAAAAACAAATCTACGCCCCGGGCTGACATGAAAACCTTTGCAGTACAAGCGACTCTCCCGTGACCAGCTTTCTCTGCAAAAATGATCAGCAGCGATAATATTAAGTCACTCCCCCTCTTGTTTATTTGCAAACATTGATTGTTGCCTTCCCTGCATCGAATGTAAAAATAATTTGAATAGCTGGAATTTTAGGAAATGTTCCAAATATTAAACATTATTTTAACATAGAGCAATATTAGCAAAAAAGAAAATTTAAGGAGAAGTTTATTACTTTGTCGGAATAACTAACGCAAGAATTTTAGTTCCTGCTATAGAATATATATGTAAATTTATTCTAATTTTAAGTATCTAATTATCGTAACACCTTGTAATCCTCATTTTTTCACACTTTAATTCTATGACGGTCGGGCAGCCTCTCAAAATTTTGTTTTTTTTATTTTGTTTCGTGTCTTTTCAACCGGATAACTATTATGTTCACAAATTAATTTTTCTTCACTTATCGACTGAAAGCATCATTGGCAAAAAGACAGCGGATCTGTCGGCAACAGACCCGCTGTCTTCTCTTTATTTATTTCCGTATTGCCTAGCGCAGCGCTTCCTCCGGAATATCAACTGCAGATGTGTCACCCATTTCGAAAACTTTCTTGATGGTGAAAACATCCGGTAGAATATTCATGACATAGAATTTGGCACTGGCAATCTTACCGGTATAGTAACTGGCATCATAATGATCCGGACCGATTTCGGCTAATTTCTTGGAAGCCAGGATGGCCTGATCAAGAATCAGCATGGCGCAGTTCAGCATGGCGGATGCGTGGAGAATACGGGTGGCATAGAGACCCAGCATCTGGATCTTGCCAGAGGTCATATAATTGTTGAAGGTACCCAGGATTCCCTGATAAGCAGTGAAGGCATCAGCGAATACTTGCATGGCTTCTTCAAAACCGGCCGCTTCTTTGTTGGCAGCCAGGAATTTACCCAACTCGCCGAAGAAAGTCATCAAAACTTTGCCTTTTTTCATGGTAAACTTACGAGCGCAGAGGTCGAGTGCCTGGATATAGTTGGTGCCTTCCCAGATGGAAAAGATTTTTACATCGCGGGCATATTGGGCGACTGGATATTCTTCGATAAACCCGTAACCGCCGTAAACCTGGATGGCAGCAGCAATGGAATCCCAGGCGACATCAGTTGCATAAGCCTTGCACAGCGGATTGGTCATGTGGAACATCAGGTTGGCAAATTCTTTATCTTCCGGATCCGGACTGTCATGGGACAGATCAATATAATAATAGGTTTTCATGATCATCGCCCGGCAGGCTTCTGTATATGCTTTCTGCAGCATCAGCATACGTCTGACATCTTCGTGCTCAATAATTCTGACGGCCGGTCCTTTCATATCCAACAATTTGGCCGACTGGGTCCTTTCCTTGGCGTAAGCCAAAGATTGCTGATAGGCAGCAGATGAAACGCCCAAGCCCAGCAGGCCGGTAGCCAGTCTTTCTTCGTTCATCATCTGGAACATTTGCGCCATGCCTTCGCCTTTGCCGTCTTCACCGGGCGGATTGCCGATCAGCCAGCCAAAGCACTTGTCGTTTTCGCCAAAGGCCAGGGTGCAGGTGGCAGAACCTTTCAGACCCATTTTATGCTCGATGCCAACGGTGGTCACATCGTTGCTTTCTCCCATTGAACCATCTTCGTTGACCCAAATTTTAGGCACGATAAAGAGGGACAGTCCGGCGGTGCCTCTGCGTGCCCCTTCGATACGAGCCAGACACAAATGGACAATGTTCTTGGCAATATCATTGTCACCGGCTGTAATAAACATCTTGCCGCCTTTGATCTTGTATAAACCGGGAGTATCAGTCGGGAAAGCTTTGGTGGAAGCATTGCCGACATCTGATCCGGCACCGGCTTCAGTAATACACATACTTCCGCCCCATTCACCGGTGAACATTTTGGGCAGGAATCTTTCCTTCAATTCTGGCGTGGAAAAAGACTGGATCACTCCGCCAGCCCCCATGGTCAACCCCCAATAAGTGGTTACGGCCGGAGAAGCATTGATCTGCATTTCACCGATCGCGGCGTTCATTACCAAAGGCATGCGGCCTTCCACTTCGCGGTCTGCATTCTGCGGTCCCAGTCCAGCTTCCATAACGACTGCGTAGGCTTTTTTTATCGCTTCCGGGGTGATGACCTGGCCGTCGATAAATTTTACCCCAATCTCATCACATTCAACGTTGGCAGGAGCAATGACATCGCGGCTGATCTTGTAGTTTACATCCAGGATGGAATCCAGGTCGTCTTTGGAGTAATAATCCCGGTAGGCTTCAAATCCGAGCAGTTTGTCCATATCCAGCCATTCTTTAAGAATAAACTGAAGATCCCGCATGTCATAAATGTAATTGCCAGCACTCATTCGTAAAACGCCTCCTCATATTCGCCAAATTATTCTTTTCCTCTTTACCGTGATGCATTTCCGTAATATCCATTACGCAATTATCAGCGAAATTCTCTGAGTCGTGGTATTTAACGCTGCAATATACCCCCTCGCAATCAATTTTGTATCACTCTGCCCGCCCATTTATTCACTGTTAATTCTCAATTATTGGATATTAAAGTATATTGGGAAATGCAGAAATATTTATAATTATTTTAACACAGAGATTTCTTTCTCAAAAGCAAATTACCGCAAAAGATTCATATTTTACCGAAACGATTGTCCTTTTACATGTAGACTTCTGAAAAGGAGTTCGTTTTGTACGGGCTGGAAATCTTCTTGCATCAATGCTTCCGCTCTTCCAGCAAGACAAAGAAAGCCGCAGACTAAGCTGTAAAGCTGTCTGCGGCTCGGTTAAGCAATAATTGGTCCAAGGCTTGGATCTGTATTAGCGGAGGCAGTCTTCGGGAATATCAACGCAGGTACTGTCGCCAATTTCCATGACTCTCTTAATATTGAATACCTGCGGCACAATGTTCTTGATAAAGAAACGGGCGCTGGCAATTTTGCCCTTGTAGAAGGTGGCATCAAAGTGATCGTCACCGATTTCTGCCAGTGTTTTGGTCGCCAGAATGGCCTGATCAAGAATCAATGTCCCGGCATAGACCATGGCTGTAGCGTGCAGGATACGGGTTGCAAAAACGCCCAGCATGTTAATTTTGCCGGAAGTCATAAAACCGTTAAACAAACCCAGGATCCCCTGGTAATCAGTGAAAGCTTCATTTAAGATCTTGATTTCATCTGCAAAACCTGCTGCATCCTTATTGATGGCCAGGAATTTGCCGATTTCCTTCATGAAGGTCATCATGACTTTGCCTTTTTTCATCGTCATCTTGCGGGCACAAAGATCCAGCGCTTGAATATAGTTGGTGCCTTCCCAAATAGAGAAGATCTTCACGTCACGGGCATATTGGGCGCAAGGGTATTCTTCAATAAAGCCGTAACCACCATAAACCTGAATCGCTTCGCAAATGGTCTGCCATGCCATATCTGAAGTATACGCCTTACAGAGCGGATTACTCATATGGAACATGGCATCAGCAAATTCTCTTTCTTCTGGATCAGGGCTGTCATGCATCAGATCAATATAATAATAAGTCTTCATAATCATCGCCCGGCAGGCCTCAATAATAGACTTCTGGAACATCAGCATGCGTCTGACATCTTCATGCTCAATAATTCTTACCCCGCCGCCTTTCATATCGGTCAGCTTGGCAGATTGAACTCTTTCCTTGGAATAGGCCAGTGACTGTTGGTAAGCAGCAGATGCAGTTCCCAGAGCCAAAACAGCCGTTCCCAGTCTTTCTTCGTTCATCATTTGGAACATCTGGGCCATGCCTTCGCCCTTGCCTTTTTCGTCAGGCGGATTGCCAATCAGGAAGCCATAACAGTTGTTGTCTTCACCAAAGGCCAGCGTACAGGTTGGAGAACCTTTCATGCCCATTTTATGTTCAATTCCGACCGTATTGACGTCATTGGGAGCTCCCAGACTGCCATCTTCATTAACCCAAATCTTCGGGACGATAAACAATGACAGGCCGCCGGTTCCTTCGCGTGCACCTTCTACCCGCGCCAATACCAGATGGATGAAGTTTTCGCAGATATCATGGTCGCCGGCAGTGATAAACATCTTGCCACCTTTAATTTTGTACAACCCCGGGGTATCTGTCGGATAAGCCTTGGTGGAAGCGTTGCCAACATCAGATCCGGCTCCGGCTTCGGTAATACACATGGTTCCGCCCCATTCACCTGCGAACATTTTGGGCAGGAATCTTTCTTTTAATTCAGGGGTGGCAAAATTGGCGATAACTGCCCCGTTACCCATCGACAATCCATACAGAGTGGAGATGGCCGGCGAAGCATTAATTACCATCTCGCAAAGTGCTGATCCTAAATACATAGGCATACGGCCTTCCGCTTCGCGATCGCCAAACTGCGGCCCCAAGCCGGCATCAACAATGGTATGGTACGCTTTTTTGCTGGCTTCGGGGGTAATCACCTTGCCATCAACGAATTTGTTGCCGATCTCATCGCATTCTCCGTTGGCCGGTGCGATGACATCCTTGCACATTTTATAGACCAGTTCAATGAAAGTATCAGCATCTTCTTTGGTGTAATAATCCTTGTAAGCATCAAAGCTTAAAACTTTGTCAACATCCAGCCATTCTTTCAGTACGAACTTATGGTCTCTGGTGTCGAGAATAAAATTGTTAGCAGACATTCCATACTCCTCCTCAATATTATTTCGTAATACTTTTTTTATTAATATATTCTACATTGTTATTAAATCACCTTCTTAAATATGCAAATAAAAGCATTTGCATTATTCTGAAACCTCCGATATTTCTGAACAAACTAAACATGGCCCATTTAATTTGGGCCATGCTAAATTGACATATTTTTTAATATTTATTTTATTTTTATATTATTCAATCAATTTCGCTATTGTTTTTCACGATAATATTTGGGAAGCAGTTTGCGTAAATAGGTAATGCCAATAAATGATATGAGCAGGATAAGCCCGATCACGGTGAGGGTGTTGCTGATGTTTTTGGTTTGCATCAGATAGTTGCCCAGAGCAACATAAACAAAAGCCCAAGGCATTTTGCCGATGGCTGATGATGACAAAAATATTTTCGGGCTTACTCCCGCCAAGGCTGAACCGATGTTGATGATCGGTGTCGGCACTACCGGAAATATACGACAGGCCAGCAATACCCAAAAGATATGGCGATGATCGATGCGGGTCAGATCCAGGGCATAACGATGCTGCAGCTTGACGACCAGGAGGTTGCCGGCAATCTTGTCAGAAATCCAATACAGAAACCAGGCCCCTGCAATGGCACCAATCCAGGCCAGCAAAAAACCAATCCATTTACCGAATATCATTCCCGCTGCACCGGCGATAATAATATATGGAACAATTGGCGCAACGGCCTGGACAAAGAACAATATGAAAGCTGCTGCCGGCCCATAGACACCAAAACTTTTTATATAATGCACCGTCGATTCAATGCTGGAAAAATCCAATTGCCTGTTCTCCTCCAAACCTATTGTAAAAACAATTCTTCCAACCACGCCAGCGTCATATCTTCTCGTACAGCTGTCTTATCAAGGAACCTGTGTCCGGCCTCTTCGACCAGGTTCAGGCTGGCATTGGTCAATTGTTTTTGCATGTAACGAGCGTTTTCCGCTGATACCAGTTCATCATCTTCAGCATGTACAAGTAAAACCGGCCGCTTCCCGATTGCCTGCAGATAATGGTTCATATTATGGCGGGCGAGATCTGCTGCCAGGCCGGGACCTAGTTGATAACTTCCGAAATCATCCCTTATAGCAACAACTTGTCCGCTTTTCATCCGATTATACTCGTCCGGCAGCATGGCAGCAAAGGTTTCTTCCATAAATACGGGTGTTGACCAAAGAATAAAACCGGCAATTCGCTCATCCCCGGCCCCTTCAACCAGTACCGTACTGCCACCGAAGCTGCGACCCAATAAAACCATCGGGGCCGCAAACCGTTGCCCGGCATAATCAATGACCGCCCGCAGATCGTCTGCCTGACTGCTCAGCGTCATGTCGAAAAACAATCCTTCGCTTTCTCCGCTGCCGCCGAAATCAAAAGCAATCACCGCTGCACCCCGTTGATTGAGACGCTTGGCAAACTTAAATATGCGGCCGCCGTTTTCCTTGCCGCCTCGAAAGCCATGACAAATGATGACCACCAAACACGGTTCATCGGCCGGCTGAAAAACAAGTGCAGCCAGCTTCTCTCCCCTGCCGTTGATAATCTTGATACGTTCCAATCGTCTGCCTCCATTAATTGCTGGTTGGTTTTTTTTGTTTCCTTTGCTCGTCCGATTCATAACGCACTTTGTTGCTGCACAGATCACAAATAAAGGTCACTTCCGGCAGGTTCTTTTCACTGAGCTTTTTGAAATCCTTGAAATCTTCATCCAACTGATACGATTTTCCGCACATCAAACATCTGGCTGCCAGCATCTTCATACCCATCAACTCCTCTTGTCTTTACTATTTTCTCCTCCTGCATATCAGCGGTGTTAATCCGTATGGGCCTGGTTTTTCATCGGGACGGACTCAGCCCGTCGCATTAGCTCTCATTGTACCAGTTGCATGTATTCCAGGCGGGCGTAATTCAAAGAACCCACGATCGTTCCCTGTTCATTATAGATGTAACTGAGGGAGGAACCACCATTATATATGATACCATCATCTTCGATCCCCATGCTTTTCACATAGCCCACCACCACATCACCATTGGCAAAGTGCATTTCCACATGAAATAAAGGTGGCTCGGACGGCTGGGTTTTTTGCCAGAGCTTCTGGAAATCGATTTTACAGCCTGACAGAGTCATCATCGCCAGCAAAAGCACCAGCACCAAACCGCTCCTGTTTTTACGCTGCATGGTATTACCTCCTTCTCCGGCGCAACCTTACCGCCCGGGATACTTCTTCGCCACGGTCACTTGAACCGGTCTCTCCTCTTCTGCCTTTGCGACTCCAGGCACTGAGTTGTTCGTCCACCAAAAAGTGAACCGTCCGGGGCGGGAACCGGCCTTTGTCATCACGCTGCCCGGCCGGCATGCCGGTTAAGATCTCAATGCCCTGGTCGATGGTTGCAATTGCCCAAATATGAAATTGACCATTCTGGACCGCTTCCACCACAGCTTCATCCAGCATCAGCTGGGTAAGATTCTTTTGGGGAATCATACAACCCTGCCTGCCATTCAAACCTTTTCGCTGGCAGACCTGGAAAAAGCCTTCGATCTTTTGATTGATCCCGCCGACCGGTTGAATCTCCCCGTTTTGATTTACTGATCCGGTAACCGCAATCCCCTGTTCCAGCGGCAGATTGGCCAGACTGGACAAAAGTGCATATAGCTCCGCACTGGAAGCACTGTCACCTTCGATGCCGGAATAACTCTGTTCCAGGGTGAGACTGGCGGACAATGATAAATTTTTGTCTTGGGCATATTGGGCCCCCATATAACCGTTCAGGGTCAATACGCCTTTGCTGTGAATCTTGCCGCTCATCTGGATCTCGCGTTCGATATTCACCAGCCCTTTTTCTCCCATGAAAGTCTTGGCGGTAATCCGTACCGGTTTGCCAAACGAGTAATCCCCCATCGCATATACTGCCAATCCATTTAATTCGCCTGCTTTGCGATTAAAAACATTGATCATCAGACTGTCCTGATCAATTTGTTCCTGAATTTTTTCCTCGATCATGGCAGAACGATATTTCTTTTCAGCAATGGCCTTCTGAACATGTTCAGCCCTGACAATTTCAGCCTTTTCATAACAGGCCCAGCCATTGGCCTCATAGATGATCTCTACCAGCTTGTTGAACAGGGTACTCAGCTTGCGCTGATCCTCGGCCATACGGCTGCCATAATCCACGACCCGGGCTACCGCCCCTGGATCAAAGTGACATAGTTTTTCACTGCTGCAAACCGAGCTGATGAGCCGTGCATAATCTCTTATGTGTACGGAAGTGCGATCCATTTCCACATCAAAATCTGCTTTGATTTTAAATAGTTTTTGGAATTCCTCGTCATGGTTATACAGCAGATAATAATAGATTGGTTCGCCGATCAGCACCAGTTTTATATCAACCGGAATCCGTTCCGGTTGGAGTGTTTCACTGTTGCCCATGCCTAAATTTTTGCTCAGGCTCTCCACCACGATCTCTTTATTGCGCAAAACCCGTTTTAATTTATCCCAGACGTAAAAATTTTTGGCAATATCATAGATATGCAACACCAAATAGCCGCCATTGGCCCGATGAATTGCGCCGGGCTTTATCTTGGTGAAATCAGTGGACAATACACCAAACTCACTTTCGAACTCAATCTGACCAAACAGATTGCTGTAAGTAGGATTGGATTCAAAAATCACCGGTGCATATTGCAAGTCTGAGCAATCAACGAAATGGTTGACCTGATAACGCCGCAAGGCACTTTTTTTATCCATATTACGGAAGAACCCCATCCCCGAGGTATCTTCTTCGGCAATAAACAAATCAAGGTTTTTTAAGACGTCCTGATGCATATCCTGCAGGTAATCCGATACATCTGGATATGACCCGTATTTTTTCAGCAGTTTCTCAAAAAATGGTTCGCTGGCTTTCAGGGTGGTTTCTGTTTCCAGGTCCTTGAGGTTCAATTTCACTGCCTTTTCCAGTTCTTTATAGACGCGAATCGATTGGTTGATTCTTTCCTGCATTACCGCACTGCGTTTCAGCAAATCCATTTTCTCTTCTTCCGACATGGACACGTAGTCTTCCTGACTCAGAATCTCACCGTTTTTCAGAGGCACACTGCTGACTCCGTTGGCCGTGCGGGAAATACTAAAGCCGTAATTACGGGATTCCTCTTCCAATTGCAGATACATGCGGTTGGTTTCTTCCATGAATTGATTCATGATGACACTTTTTCTGGTATTGTGATCCTGGCTCTCCAACGCCTTGATTGCTTGCTGCATAACCTCCTGCATGGCCTCAGCCACATCCTGTTTGAACGCCCGCCCCATCCCTGCCGGTAATTGCAGAGCACGCGGAGAGTCATGCTGTTTAAAATTGTGAACATAGCACCAGTCCGGCGGCACTTTTTTACGGCGGGCCTTCTTCTCCAGCATCTCCTTGGCCAAGGTGGTTTTTCCAGTCCCAAAGGCACCGGAAAGGTAAATATTATAACCTTCATTTTTAATATCCAAGCCGAAGTCCAGTGAACGCACCGCTCGCTCCTGGCCGATGATGCCTTTGAGCGGTTTTATCTCCGCCGTGGTTTGAAATTTGAAAATAGAAGGGTTGCAATTCTTACGCAAGTCTTTGGCTTTCACTTTCAACCTGTCGTTGTTCAAAAGCGATTCCTCCATATTCATTCTCTTTCACTTTATATTTGTAATTTTACCCGTAAATACCTGCAAAATCTAGGCCCGTTAAAATTTTGACAGAACGCAAAAAAGCTGTCCCGCATTCTTACACTGAAATCCGGGACAGCTCTTGCATTTTTATCCGGGAGAAGCCGCCGGCTTCGGTTTATTGGCCTCAGCCTCCGCCGGGATTTGAAATCACCTTAATTTCAGTTACCTTCAACATGGGGCCCCGCATATAGATATCAGCTCCCTCTGACAAGCTTCCAGCTACGGCAACGGTCTGTCCCAGCAAGGTTTTCAGCCGTTCGGCCAAGACTTCACTGTTGGGGATTAATACATATTTAGCCGTCTGACTGCTGGAGCAGCTTCTCAGTTCATAATGCGGGCCGGAAATATTACTAATTGCTACCACACCGCTGGCATTGATCGTTTGGGTTTGCCCAACAACTGTTGCCAGTTTGGGATTATCCAGCATGCGGGTCAGGATCACGGCGGTCTCTGCCCGGGTGGCATTTTGCAAAGGCCCAAAGACATTGCCGGGCAAGCCTTTGAGGATGCCGGCTTTCACCGCCAATTCCACTGCGCTTTGCGCCCAGGAGGGAATCGCTGCATGATCTGTAAAGTTGCTGCCGATCGTTTCCGTCTGGTTATTCTGGCCGACGGACAGGGCACGAATCACCATGGTGGCCATTTCGGCACGATTGATCAGCTGATCAGCCCGGAAGGTCGAATCAGCATAACCTTTGATCACGCCTTTGGCTGCAGCGGTGGCGATGTAACCCGATGCCCAGACAGGAAGATCAGCCGCATCTGCAAAATCAGCTATTCCTTCACCTGCCTGCCAGCCCATGGCCTCAACCAGAAGTTTGGCAAACTCTGCCCGGGAAATGTTGGCATCTGGCCGGAAGGTTCCATCGGGATACCCGCCGGTTATTTTCGAACCGGCCAGCCGGACGATCTCCGCATAAGCCCAGTGAGTGTGTATATCTTTGAAAACCGGTATGGAAGTGTCGGCCAAAACCGCATATAAACTTAAATGATTCACAGTAACCGTGACCCGGTGGTTGTCTTTGTCGACTATACCGCCGAGATATACCCATTTGCTCAGGCTTTCGTCCCAATAATAAATGCCGATCTGTTCGGGCGCAATGTTCCTGAAACGTTCTGGGTCATAAGAAATACTTATGGTTGCCCGGCCACCCAGTGTTGTATTTTCCAACACGATGTCATAGCCCTGACTGCCCGCTGTCAGACTGCCCAGGAAAGGAAGCTTGCTGGCCAGGGATACTTTCAGTATGCCATCGGCTGATACTGCACCAGCAGGTATGGTAACCACAGCTGCATCATCTTTGCTGCTTAGCTGGACGCCACTGGTAACACTGACCGTTTGACTGATACTGTTCAGCTGATCAACGACAGGCGGATTGCTTCTTCCTCCGCTGGATGATCCGTTGCCGGGAACAGCAGGCTCTTCCGGCACAGTCACTGCCGGTACCGTAAGCGTCGTGCTGTAATCCGCCGCCATCGTCCGTCCGGCATAACTCTGCACCATTTGACTTACCTGCAGATTCACTGCTTCACCTACCGTTAGTGCTTGTGCAGGTGTAAAACGTATTGTTTTCGCAAGTTGTGCCCCGGCAGCACCGGGATCATCACTGGGGTTGATTGCACTGATGGTTCCCGTGATACGCTCAGGATTACCGAACTCATCGACTTGTCCCGGCAGCAAAACGGCAATCGTAGTGTCGGTCATACTATTTAAACGCATATACTTGTCAAAAGAGATTTCCAGGCAGCTTCCGCCGCCGGCGGCCGCAGCCCCGGTTACCACGGGGGGAGCAAGAGAAACGATAGGCACATTTACATCCAACTGGGGCGGAGGCACTTCCAATAGCGAACTGTAAGCAGTCTGATATCCTTCTTTTTCATATGCCACTTGCCAGTATCCGGCCGGTACATCCCAGGCATAGCGTCCCTGACTGTCAGTAACCAGCGGATTTTCCTGCAGATACTCGGTTGCATCCCAGAAAACCAACTGCCCGCTGTCAGTATCCTTTTCAAAAATGGTAGTAGTAACTCCTTCAATACGATTATCAACAACGGCTTCATAGACATAGCCGCTGGGATCCCAAATATATTTTGGTTTGGCTATTTTCTTTTTCTTTTTGGGATAATCCCGGTCATCCCTGTCATCCCGGTCGTCGCTGTCATCGCGGTCATCATTGTCGTCGTCTTGCTCGTCGTCCTTGCATTCATCATCATTGCTCAGTTGCTGTTTTAAATCATTAAAATTCTGTTCCCATTTGGCTTCGCCGACTTCCGTCAGCAAATTGCTGATTACTCCTACTGCGGCGGTACCAATAAGCCCAACACCGGTCAGTCCCAACGCTATCCCGCCCACCTGCAGGGTATACTTGATGGATAAATTAATCATGGCAGTATCGGCCAGGTGTTCCGCCATGTCATTGTAATATCCTGCCGCACCGCTGTTGCAGCTTCTGGCCGCCTGATCCTGAAAAGCACTCAATTCATCCAGTTTGTCTTTAAAATCAAAACCCGATTTGACCGTATCATACAAGTCGGCCAACTGCATCCCGCCTTCATAAGGCGATTCGGCCATGACCCACAACTCAACCGAGTTGCTGGCCTGGGCGGAAAAACTCTGACTGCCGGCGGCAAGATAATCATTAAGTACACTAGCCGGGACGACGCAGCTCCGGCGCAGACGGAACCCGCCATTGGGAAGCTCGGTAATTACGTCCTGCAGATTGGAAACACTGCTGCCATTGGAGATACCAATCATCGGTATCGCTGGATTGGCAGCAAAATCACTGATCTCGTTATAGCCAAAAGTGATCTTCAATAACTGCTGCGGATTATCGTTTAAAGCGATGTTGATCTGCGGGCTCGGATTAGGTCCGCTGCCCGGCTCAGTCACCTGTCCAGGGTCATCCACCGTTACCGTTGCATCCCGCCACGGCTGCGGCATAGCCCGGCGCAGTTCCTCGTCCAGTGCTCTTATTTCTTCCTCGCTGGAAGGGATAATGACCGGCTGATAAGGCGTATCCTTAATTTTGTAACTGACGTATAGATCCCCTGGTGTGCCGCTATAGTATTCAAATTTGGCCGTGACCGAATAACATTGTTCGGCTTCGTTCCAGACTGCCGGATAGGTTCGGTCGGAACGTTCATTGCTGCCGATCAGGGCAACTTCTTCCACCGCCTGATGGTTGTTAAAGGTGATGTTGAAGGTGAAATTCATGCCCGGCACAAATACGTATGGGAACGAAGCCACCCCCAGCTGCGGATCGATTTCCACCAATCGTCCATCCGTCTGCTGCATGGTAAAGCGGATGATGGTCGGATGATTGGGATCGAAAACAACCCGTACCGGCAGAGAACCAATAAGACTTTCCCCCTCCCCGGTTTGGGCGTTGAGAAAGTGCATGGCCGGCTGGCCCCGATCAGGAAGAAGCACTTGCATCTGCCATAACCCATAACGATTGGCCGTGGCTTCACCCAGGAAATATTCCCCGTCGTATACCCGCACATGCTGATCAGCCAGCGCTTGCCCGGTGATTTTAATATTTCTGCTGATCACCGGCGAAGGTGCCTCTACCGACACATAAGGCGTTGCGATCTCGAGATTGCCCAGATCTTCATTGTAAGTACGATTCCCGGCCGAAAATTCCATCCAGGCCCGGGCACCTGCTGTAGGCCAATCCGGATAGGCACTCAGGCGAACCTGATAACTGACCACGCCGGAGACTGATGAATTTGTTTCCGCTTCCGGAATAAGATTCATACTGATTTGCGTATCTTCGATGACGGGAACTGAAGCCGCCCCCTGTTCCGCTCTCACCTGAATGCTGTCAGGAACCAGGGTCGCTCCGCGGGGGATGCTGAGACTGAGTTTCATATCCTGGGGCTGATTGCTCTGACTGCCGCTGTAACGATAGCTGGCCCGCAGCGTCACGACGCTGTTGGGAGCTGCCTCGCGCATACTGGCCGAGAAACTGTTGCCTTCCTGGCCTTTGAAATAGCCGCTCTGGCTGTGCCAGGGCAGAATGAAAGGCAGGACAATGTTGCCCAGTTCGGTTGTTTCTCCATTGCGGATTACGATATCTTCAATGATTTTGGACCCTTCGATGGCGAATTCGTCCCGGCCGTTTTGGACGACCGGCAGGCGCGGTCCCCAATAAAGAACGCCCCGGTAATTGCCCTCCGGTATCGGTCCAAAAGTCTTTTCCCCGCCGCCGTACTCGTACAGTGAGCCGGCTCCTTTCCAGACATTTTCATCATAGCGATACAGCATTACATTTAAACGCTCACCGTACTGTTTTGACCCGTCTGTGTCATAGATGCTGGCACGTAATTTCCCCTGTTGGGTAAGGGTAATATCAGCTTCTGCATAGCGATATGCATCCAGGGTAACGATCTGCTCCTGCTTTGAATAACCGCCTTCATAACCGTCGACAGTGATTTTTATCTGATCACCGGCTTGCCCATCAGGCAGGATCACGTTGGGCCAGGTTGAATAGCAGGAAGCGACGCTTCTGGTCCTGAGATTTTGAATATTGATTCGGAAATGAACCGCCACCCGCCAGTCGAGCATAAGGGGTACCGGTTCTGCATTCTCAGCGGTTTTGGTAAATACGTTCAGGGTGACTGCCGCCTGGGCAGGCAGCACCATATTTAAAACCGTGTTATCGTTGATGAAAACTTCCTGATCCTCTACCGGACTGGTACGCCGGTGACGGAAGCTGATCTCACTATTGATCCCGGACAATAATTCCAACGAATAATTTCCATTGGCATCAGTTAATACGGTTTTGCTGACTGCTCTTTCCTCCACATACTGAACCGCTGTAATGGTAGCCTCTGCAAGATCTTTGCCTGCATCATCTGTCACTTTTCCCTGCAGGATACCCACCGGTCTTTTGTACAATTGAATCATCGCTTGATTCAGGCCCGGCTCCAAGGTTGTCCGCAGTCTTTCTGCATGGGAATATACCGCTTGTTGCGCGGGAGTAAATTGAACCCTGCCCTGCAGGATGGTTTCCGACAAGGCAATGGGGATGGCCGGGCGCTGGCCTTGATTGTTTTTTACCCATCCTGCTTCATCCGTCAAACCCATGCCCTGAGGTGATTCATCCGCATGGTTAAAGTAAACTGCAATCCCTGGTACGGGCTCACCGCTTTGGGCATCAATAACCTGCACATCAAGCGAAGCCGGTAATCTTGTCGTCATGGGGATCTGTGCGTTTTGGCCCGCAATTACGTGCAAGCCGCTTTGCTCTTTCAACAATTGCCCTTTCTGGTTTGTGATGCGCAACGAATAGTCATCGGCCGGAGTCAGATTCCGTAAAGTGAAAACGCCTTCTGCGGACAGGCTTGTCTTGGTGCCACTTTTTTTCGTCTCGCTCCAGATTTCCGCGGTTGCATCATCTAACAAACCTGAAGTCAAAGCTTCTTCAGCCATGATCAATTCAAGCCTGCCTGTAAAGAACAAAGGCAGAGCGTCAGCTGTTGCGGTCACACTATGGGAGGCTTCATCACGCAGCGTCGCCTTGACTGACAACAATTGCTCTGTTCCAGCCGGGAATTGAAAACTCCCGCGGTAGGAGGCTGTTCCCAGAGAGGTATATTCCTGGAATATGGGAAGTTCCATGATTAATGTTCGTTCCTGTGGTTCATTCAACAGCGTTCCGGTTTCATCATACCAATTGGTATAGATCAATTCAGCCGTAGCTTTGCGTTTATACTGTGCAGCCAAATTTACGGTAATACTGGCTTCTTCTTTAATCAGCCCATTCATGTTTCTCGGCACCGAATAACTAATGGAAGTAAACTGTAAAGCCGGGGTGGTAACCATCAGCGGATTGCTGGGCGATGATTCATTGCCGGCTTCATCCAGAGCGGAAACCGTATAAACAAAGGTTGTCTCCGCCAGCAGATTGTCATCGCTGAAACTCAGCTGCTCTGTCGTGGCCAGAAGCACTGGTTCTGCTCCATCCATGCTGCGCCAGACCTTGTAAGCGACAACGGCAATATTGTCCGTAGCGGCTGTCCAGGTCAGGGTTACGTTGGCAGAGGTCGGGGCATCATTCAGCCTCAACTCACCAGGCGCAGAGGGTTTCATCTGATCTCCGCTGGATGCCGTTCGCCCGTTGACCGCAGTTGCCTCCGACTGGTTGCCGGCCTGGTCAACCGCGATGATCTCATAAAGGTAATCGATTTCCGAGGATAGTCCTGTATCCAGGAACTGCCGGAGAGCATTTGCGGCAACTGTTCCCAGGAGGGTATCTTCCCGGTAAACCAGATAATGATCAATGTCCGTATCAGATGGCGCTGTCCAGCTGATCAAAATATGGCTGAAATCCTGGCCAACTGCGACAGGCTCAAGCGGACTGCCTGGAGCGGTGCGGTCCACCACCAGCACCTGCGGTGAACAGACTTCTCCCGTCAGACCACCCAGGCTGGCGTATGCACTGAATTCATAGCTTCCCTCATCAGCCAGGCTGATATCAGCAAAAGTAAATTTCCCTTCTGCATCGGCATTGACATTCCCCAGCGCGACAACCTCTCCCTGGTTGAATCGATACTGCAGGTAGACTGTCGCCGCAGGCAGGGCATTGCCGGAGAGGCTAATCTTCTCGGCTCTGGTCGGAGCCTCAAACGCCTCCAGGGTAGGTGCCGATGGTACTGCTGCAACACTGAAAGGGGTCTGTGCTGTGATAATCCCCTGCGGACCGACGCCCAACTCCAGGGCTGCCATGTAAGTCCCGCCGGTGGCATTCTCCGGGATCTGATACTTGCCGGTATAAAAGGTACCCTGTTCTTTCAGGGCTGTGATACGGCCGTCTTCATTCCAGCACCAGTAAGAAAGAGCATTGAAATTGGGATCCGCATCACGATAACGATATACTTCTTGCCCTTGTGGATCTTTAATTATAAAAAACGGAGCCATTTTTTCCAGCGGCTGATTCTGCACCGTCAGGGCAGCGGTTGAGCGCTCGCTCATACTGCTGGGCAAATAAGTGTTGTAAAATTCAAAATTCAAACCCATCGCCAGCAGCCGATTGTCCTTGTCATCTTTGATCAAGTGGCTGCTGGTCAGTTGTTGGTTGAGCGCATAAGTGTCATCAGCAAGGTTGATTTGAGTTGTGAAGTTGTCATTCATTTCCCAAATTGATTCACTGCCGGCTTGAATGTCCAGTTGCTGGCCCAGCCAATAATCCCATTGTCCGTCATAATGATTGCGGATCAGTACGGCTTCCGCCTGGTAGGCTCCGGGCGTAAGATAGATGGACTGATCCTTGAAAGGTTTGAATAGCGTTGTCTCTGTCTGTCCTTGCCGGTAAAAGGCGGCTCCGCCCAGATAATAGTCATAGGAGTCTCCTAATTCGGTGAGTAAAAGATCTAATTTGCCTAATCCGCTGCCGCCTAAAACGATTTCCCCGGAAGCACTTACCTGGACCTCACGTGTAAGCAAATAGAGAGGATCCAGATACCCCTGCGCCTTCAGATCCTGCGTTGCCGGTGCTGATGTACCCAGCGATTGCGCTATCGAATACTGGTTGTTTACACTGGCTTCAAAACGATACTCCCCTGGGGCAAGCCAAACGGCCACATTTTCACCTTCATAGGGAGTTTTAAAAACCAAGGATTCATTCCCTTGCTCATCCAAACGATAGCCATAATAGTACAGACTGTCGCTGGTAATCGGTTGAAGGGTTTGATCCTGGGCCGCCAGACTGATGCGATGTAATACCTGCCGGGAAGCATCCACCATAATATTCAGCGGAACGGTGCCCGCCGTCAAAGGCACAAGCAGAGCCAGTGGTTCGCTGAGTGAATCAATCACCAGGGGATCGGCACTCATCCCGGAAATTTTCAGCGCATAGGATCCGGTTTTTGCAATTTCCGAATAGAAGGATGCCTGGCCCGCTTCATCAGCGGTACTGCTATCCAGGATGCGATACTGTCCGTCATGTAATTGCATTAAGTCAACGCTGGCTCCTGTCATCGGTTCACCCATCCGATCCAGCAGCGTTACATTGACGCTCGGTTCGATATTTGATGACGCTTCAGCCTGCACCGTAAAGAGGAAAGGTGGACTTTCACAGGTGCCGTTGGTCAGAGTGCCTGCATCCAGATATACCTGGGCAGAATACTGACCGGGTGATTGCTGCGCAGGAATATACCACTCGGCAAAAGAATAACTGCAGGTCTGTTCATAAGAAGTTTGGGGCATGACCTGTGCCCCTTGAGGGTCATAAATTCTTATCGCAGGACGGATGTAGCTTACTGCCTGGGTACTTAAAACGAAGTCGCCTCGGCTGCGTTCATAAACATAGATTTGTTCTTCCTGCGGTGTACTGCCAGATGGGTCAGTCTTTTCCGCCGGTTTGTCGGCCACCATTCGAGCTATGACAGAACCGCTGCTTTGGGCAGACGCCGGCAAAGATGCTGGTGTATAGGACTGATAGGCAATCCCGGTGGTGGTGTTGCCAAAAGCATCATTAAAGGCCGGATTCATCCAGTAACTCTCCCCGGCGACAGGCATTTCATCCTGCCATTGGCTCAATGAGCCGCTGAGCGGTGTACCAAACTGCAAAACTTTTTTGTCACCTGCTGCCAGGTCCATATTCGGAGATTCCAGTCCCCAGTTCCATTCTATATTATTTTCCGCATCACGTTTGATTGCTTTTATAACTGCATTGTAACTGCCCGGAGTAACCGTCAGGCAAGTGTCGCTGTTAATTTCCTTAAAACCGTAATAATCATCACCGCTGTCCTTGAGCAGCAAAGTTGAACTGTAATAATCGCTGTCAGAAGCCAGCTTTACGGTTGCTACATCACCCGACTGCGGAGTGAAATCGATCGTCGTGGTTGTTGTATCAATCAGTACATCATGCTGCACCAGGTAATATGTGCTTTCTTCATCCAGCAGACGGAAATTGTATCGTCCCGGGCTGAGATTCAGTGTCGCTTCACCAGCGGCGTTGAGTACGGCTACTTTTTTCTCCTGCAGCTCGTAGGCAACGCCAGGGGAAGGATTGGCATCCGCGAAACTGGCTTCCAGCAGATCAGCCATGATAATGGCATTGCCCAGCGCAGTACCGTCTGTTTTCAATCCTTTCAGACCCACTGCCTGGCTGGCAGTGCCGTCCAGGATATAAGTGCCGGGCGCCCGCAGCGTTTCATAATAGAAGAAATTCGGTTCCGTGCCCAGTGCTGTGACCAGGTAGTCATTGCCGTCTTTAGCCATAGCGTTGGGGATGTTGATCTGACCTTGGAGATCAGCCTCATCCTCCCAAACGCATTCATACACAATTTGTCCATAGTCTTCATTAAAATAACGATGATAAACCCCCACCAAGGCTCCGGCAGCCAAGGAAGCATCCGGTTTTTTTACGGCAAGATGCAAGCCGCTGCTGGATTCATTGGCAAGTTTGAAATCATATGAGCACGCAGCCAATTGAACGCCAGAGCTATCCATGGAACGGGCTTCCACAGTGTATTCCCCGTCCGGGAGCGGCTTGCCATTGAGTAAAGCAGTGCTGTCCCACTGGTACGTGTAAATCCCGCTGGCCAGCGGACCGGTTACTGTCCCCAAATGAATACTTTCCCCATACGGATTCAGCCAGAATTGCACTTCTGCCACCTTGGCTGGATTGCTGACTTTGGCGATGTAAGGAATTTCACCGGACAAATGAGCATCATAGGCGGTGTTGGCGAATTCAATGGTATCATAAATGTTTTGTTCCTCACCAAGATTGTAGACAGCCTGGTTGGCATTGAGGACATAATAGTGGTAACTGCAAACCGTACCCCAATAGTACACTTTACACCCCTCCGGGTAGTCACTGCGACCGCTGATTAAGGCTTCCTGGGCTTGGGCCGCACTTTTATCCGGATAGGCCGACCATTGCATGGCAGCAGTGGCGGATACAAAAGCAGCCGCCTGGGAGGTCCCGCTTAATCTGCCATAACGGTTGCCGGGCAGGGTCGACAGGATGTCAACCCCGGGAGCAGGAATATCGCCATAATTTGAAAAACCGGCCATGTGATGATCTTTGCCTGAAGCGGCAACTGCAAGCACCCCGGGCAGACATGCAGGATAAAAGCTCTCCAGTCCGGCCTTGTCGTTACCGGCGGCCGCCACCACCAGCGCTCCTTTATCTTGTGCATATTGTACCGCTGCGGCCAAAGTCATGGGATAGTCGGGCAGACGAGCTCCCAGACTGAGATTGATCACGATTTTGCGGTTGTTCATCTCTGCCCAGTCCACTGCATAGCGAATGCCCATGGAAATGTCATACATGGTCCCATAACCGGCCTTGTCCAGCACTTTGACAGGAAGGACATCAACCGGCAAATTGCCGCTGGCTCCGGCCACCCCAGTCACGTTATTGGTTTGCGCAGCAATGACGCCAGCAATGTGAGTCCCGTGTCCGTTACCGGAGTCATCAGAACTGTCAGCGCTGTTAACCCCGCCAACGGTGTTGTATCCAGGCAGTATTTTTCCCGCCAGATCTTCATGATTGCCATCCACGCCGCTGTCAATAACCGCAACCGTAACCGGCGCGAGAGCACCTTCAGCCTCTACCGCTGTATCCCAGGCGGATATGGCATTGATCTCAGACAACGCCCATTGATCAACATAGCTCTGGTCATTGGGCGCAACCTGGGCTTGCAGGATATAGTTGGGCTCGGCATATTTTACTGCCGGATCCTCTTCCAGCTGTTCGATGACACTGACCGGATCATCCTCTGCTGACAAAGCAACAACTGACAGCCGAGTATTCTCTTTGGGCGTCCCGTTCTCTTCCTCCAGAGACTGGGGACGCATCCCGAAAGACTCATCATTCTCGTAACATACAATGATTTCCCGGGCAGCAACAGCAGGTTTTGTTGCCATCCCCACCTCTGGCTGAGGCGTTTTGGGAGGTAATGTTATGTCTTGTTGATTGCCTTCTGCAACCAGGATTTCGGCATTGTCGTTTATGTATGCAAAGGAGGATAACGCATCCTTCTGCGTCGTGATGTTATTTAACTGGTTGGCATTCTCCTCCGGGGTTGATAGCCGGCCCGGTGAAACCAATGCCGGGACCGCGCTTGCATGAAATAATGCGATCCTGCCCGGCAGTGGCTGCATCTCTTCTGCGGATTGGACCGGTGACGCCAGCAAGGCGGGTGTTAAAACCTGCAACAGCAGCAAGGCTGTCAAAAACAAACCGATCCTTCTTCGCTTTCTAATAAGATGCGGATGAATGTTAAAACGCGAAAACATAAACAAACCCCCTGTCAGTTTTTAAAACGATACCAGCAAAACATGGTAATACCTTCCTGATTCTCCATTCCGTTCATTTTTCTTTTTCTTTCTCCTCTTGGCAGGAAAACTCCCGCTGATTCTGTGTACAAGTATGCTTTAATCCGATTATCTTCCTTGAAAAGTGATTAATATTTCTACGATCTCCGGCCGATTACCGATGCGGATGGGGGGACCCCAGGTCCCGTATCCATTGGAAACAATGACGTGCAACGCACCGTTTTGCAAATAGCCCCAATCCTGTTCAAAAATCCTTGCCGTAAAGAATTTTAACGGAAACATTTGACCCGCATGAGTATGTCCCGACAAATGCAAGTCGACTCGGTTGGAGAGGGATTCTTGTATATCGACGGGGTTATGATCCAGCAGTATGATCGGATATGCATGATCCACCCCTGCCAAGACTTCCGCCAGCGGTTTTCTTTGCCGGCTGATTTTATCATCGCGGCCTGCCAGATAAAAACCGTCCAGCAACAAAACTTGATCCCGCAGGACAACCACTCCGCTGTCTTGTAGTGCCGCCAAAAGCTGTCGGTATTGTCCGCCCAGGTATTCATGATTGCCCGGCACAGCATAAACCCCCAACGGAGCATGAATTCCTCTCAGCAGTTCCCCCATGGCCTGTTGTTCAAAAGGTCTGATGTCACCGTCGATGATGTCTCCTGCCAACAACACGATTTCCGGCTGCATCTGGTTTATCTGTTTCACCATGCCCTCCAGACGATCCCGACCCACAATATTGCCGAGATGAATATCCGATACCATTACAATATGAAGCTTTTCCCGTTCCCCGGCCGGTTTTTCAACATGAATATGATACCGGGTAACCACCGGTCGATGGGCATTGACTGTTCCATACACCAGACCAAGAATGATCAGCAGAAATAAGGCCGCGGCAATCGGGCCGGCAGCATGATGCAGGCAGTCCGGCATAAACCGCCAGACCCTGTCCAACACCTTAAGCAGATCAATCAGCACATTGAGCAGCAGCGCATAAAACAGAAACGCCATCCAGTAGGAACCGAGCCAAATCAGCGCATCGCTGACAGCGCCGGGATAATGGTGGTTGCCCCATCTGCCCAAAAAATAAGTAGAGGCCAGAAATATCAGTAAAACCCAATAAAGACTTCTATAGGGATTGATATAATCGCCAAAATAGTGCCAGCCGCGCCAGCCCAAATAATAATTTAATCCACCCCACAGCAAGAGAAAAATAGCAATCACTGCAATCCTGGCGCTTGCTCCTATCGTTTCCGGCAAAATCATCCCGCCCTTGTCAATGTAATCAATTGATTAAATCATAATAGATTGCTCTTTGCCTGTCATCGTTGCGGACGAGATTAAAATTATTAATTGATTTTTCTGAATATTTAGACAAAAATATATACATACCCGATCTTTCAATCGCATATTATTTATTCGCAGGAATGAATATCCAAAAAAGGGTTGTATTTTCTTTTTTCCATTGTTGGCCAAGCGAACGAAAAAGGAGGGTGGTTTAATGAGCCATACAGAAGGAGCTTTGAAGTTGTTGTCGGACTACCTGAAGCAAGCAGCAGCACAAAAGCCTGAACACACTGCTCTCATTGCCGGTGATGAACGCATATCGTA